>JAJXYG010000314.1 GCA_021780705.1 Bacteroidota bacterium | reverse complement strand
GGACTTCGTAGGTGGGAGATCTGGAACTTTGTGATGCATCAGACCAGGGATGTGGCCTTTGGTGCCTCCAGGGCCTATGTCTGGGACGCAGCCCGGGTGAATCTCCCGGGGGGAAAGAAATCGCTGGCCATGTCCGTATATCCGGTAGAAAGCCTGGGTAATAACCGCTGGGGACGGGCTACCGAATACCTGAAAAAGTCCATAGAATATTTTTCCGCCAAATGGTACGTATATCCTTACCCGGTTGCGGTCAATGAAGCCGGGATGGCCGGCGGCATGGAATACCCAGGGATTGTATTTGACGGGTACCTGGACAAGGGCAGGGATTTATACTGGGTTACTGCCCATGAAATCGGGCACAACTGGTTTCCGATGATTGTGGGAAGTGATGAGAGACGCTACGCCTTTATGGATGAAGGCTTCAATACCTTTATTGACGTTTATGCCGCTGACAATTTCAACCACGGGGAGTATGGACCCAAACGGGACGGTGAATATGCCCCGGGAAAGGGCAATCCGGCCCGGGAGATAATCCCTTGGCTGAAAGACCCGAACGCACCCACCATGATGGCACGCGCCGACCGCTTCGTAGAAAAGTACCGCCATCCCATGGAATACTTCAAGCCGGCCTTCGGGCTGGTGATGCTCCGGGAGGATATTCTCGGACCCAGGCGTTTTGATTACGCCTTTGGCAAGTACATCCAGAGGTGGGCCTTCAAACACCCGGCTCCCGATGATTTTTTCCGGACCATGGACGATGAAGCGGGAGAAGACCTCACCTGGTTCTGGCGGGAATGGTTTACCCACAACTGGCAACTGGACCTCGCTGTGCAGGGGGTTGCCTATCAGGGCGGGGACCCTTCAAAGGGAGCGGCCATTACGCTGGAGAACCTCCAGAAGACGGTCATGCCCGTCACCGTGGAAGTCACCCTGAAGGATGGCAGCAAGACCGACATCCGCCTGCCGGTAGAAACCTGGTTGCAGACCGGGACCTATACCCTGAAGTTGCCTACCACCCAGGCGGTGGATTCCGTGGTTATTGATCCGGATTTCAAACTGCCGGACGGCAACCGGGAAAACAATTACTGGCCCCGCAGGCAGGCTAATTAGGCAGCTGGTATTTTTGAATCACAGAATCCCTGGGGATGATCCCCTCCGCCTTTTTGAAGGCATAGGAGGTGGAAAGGATGTACTGGTAGAATTCCGCCAGGCTGCTGCCGGCTACAAAATAATAGGAAGGAGTGTATAATTTGCGGTACCGTTCCAGGGTATCCCCGCTAAGGCCGGTGATCCGGTGGAGGAGTCTCGCATTGAAGCGGTAGTTGACATAATTGTCATGCTCCTCATCGACGAGGCGCTTGCGGAAGGCCATTTCCTCGCGTTTCTTGCGAAAATTGAACATTTCCACCATGGCGTCGATATCCAGACCGGCAGGACCTCCCGGCTGGTAGGTAGAATGAATCCCCGGTTTGTCATAATCAAAGTATTTCTGGTATTCAATCCGGTTTTCCAGGGAATCCCGCTGATAATTGTCGGAAAAGACCGTCACCCCCTTCAGCAACTTGTATCTCTGGCGGACCCTGACCCGCAGGGAAAGGTCGAACTGGTGGTAGTCATCGATGTCTCTGACCGGAAATTCGAGGGTGGATTTGCCGTCATAGAAAAATCTGAGGGAATCCCCCGGGTTGACCCTGATGTGATAAGCCCCCAGGGAATCCGTGGTCGTGCTCTGCCCCGACGTGCTGAATACATCCACCCCGGGAACCACATAGAGCCTGGAGGAATCATATACCGTCCCCGATACCAGGATCTGGGCCCGGGAAAGGGAAGCTGCCGCGCAGAGGATCGCCGCAAAAAGCAACCGGTAATGGTTTGGTAAAGGTCTATTCAAATGTGGATCGCTATAATGAAAATGATATTCGTCCGAATGTAATATTAACAGATTTACCCATAGGCACCCCCTCCCTTAATCATTTTTAACGGGGAATTCTAAAATTAGTCGAAAGTCTCCTTTTGCGGCACACTTCCCAGGATCCATTTTTCAATTTCCCGGGGATAATGGGCATGCTCCAGCCGGTGGATTTTGTCCGCAAGGCTGTCCGGGCTTTCATTTTCGGACACCGGGCAGGTCTCCTGGAAAAGGATATGGCCGTGGTCATACCACTGGTCCACCAGGTGGATGGTGATGCCACTCTCCCTGTCACCGGCTTTGAGCACTGCTTCATGGACCGCCTGGCCATACATCCCCTTGCCCCCGTAGGCCGGCAGCAGGGCGGGATGGATGTTGACGATCCGGTGGGGGTAAGCCCCGATCAGGACATCGGGGATCTTCCACAGAAAACCGGCCAGTACAATAAAATCGATCCCCCTGTCTTTCAGTTCGTTAAGATAGCCGGTAGCCCGAAACGGCTCCCTTTCAACCAGCAGGGTCTCCACCCCCGCCTCCCGGGCAATGGCCAGCACCCCTGCGCCGGGCTTGTTGCATACCACGAGGGCTACCGATATCCGGGAAGACCCCCTGAAATACTCTATTATCTTTTGGGCATTGCTTCCGGCACCGGAAGCAAAAATGGCAATATGGTGCATGGGCCTTGATTTGGTCAGGAGAGTTGACAGGGTGGGCGGTCCCCGCGGTCAGGGAAAGACTCCCTGCTTTTCGCGAAGGTCCGGCTTTCAAACCCCTCACAATCCTTCAGGCGCCAAAGATGCTTTTTTTCAGTGGAAATATTAATAAAAAAATTATGTAGAACCCCCGCTGGGAGCTGAATGGCCTGGGTTTCCTATGTTTGCCTATAAACCGCTTAAATACAGACCGGTTGAAGGGAAAAAAAAATAAAAAATGTTAACACATTGTCAACATCCTCCCTTATTTTTGCAGCCAATAAAGTTTTTTCCATTATCAAGACAGGTACTACGTGTATGAACCAACTTACCAGGCTTTTCACTAAAACATTCACCTTAGTTTTATTCCTTACAATGATATCCTCCCGGCAAACCGTGTTTGCCCAGGACGGAGAGGCTTTATTTAAAGCCAATTGTGCGACTTGTCACAAGCCGCTCGAGGATTATGTAGGCCCCGCGCTGAAAGGTTCCAGGGAACGGGAACCGTCAAAGGACTGGGTGTATAAATGGGTCGCCAATACGACTACCATGGTGAATACCGACCCCTATGCCATGAAGCTCAAAGCGGCTCACGGCAATGTGGTGATGACGGAGTTTCCTGACCTGAAAAAAAGTGAAATTGATGCGATTCTGAAATATGCGGACGATTACAAGGCTCCCACGGCGGCTACTCCGGGTGGGGCGGTAGCCGGCCAGCCATCCTCAGATAATTCTATCCTATACGGCCTGCTCACCCTGATTTTGGCCGTGATCGGATTTGTGCTGCTGCAGATCAACAGCAACCTCAAGAAGTTGACCGATGAGAAAAACGGGCTTCGGACACCGACACCCGTACCTTTCTACCGCAATAAAGCCTACATTTTACTGGTCATCATCGTGCTGTTCCTGATGGGCGGGTATTTCCTGGTACAGGGAGCCATGGGGCTGGGACGCCACCAGGGATACCAGCCGGTTCAACCTATATTCTATTCCCACAAGGTCCATGCCGGGGTCAACCAGATCAGCTGCCTGTATTGCCATGGCGGCGCCCAGGACAGCAGGCATGCCCTGATCCCTCCGGTCAATGTGTGTATGAACTGCCACAAGGCCATCAGCAAATACACCGGCGCCCCCATCAAGCGGGACGACGGCACCACGGTGGATGCCAATGCAGAAATTCAAAAATTATACCAGTATGCGGGCTGGAATCCCGACACCCGTACCTACGACAAACCGGGCAAACCGATTGCCTGGATCAGAATCCACAACCTTCCCAAATTTGTGTATTTCAACCACTCCCAACACGTGAAGGTCGGAAGGGTGGCCTGCCAAACCTGCCACGGTGAAATTCAGAACATGAATGAAGTCCATCAGTTTGCAGACCTGAGCATGGGTTGGTGTATCAACTGTCACCGGACCACCAATGTCCAGTTCAATGACAACCATGGCCATGGCAATCAATTCTACAGTATCTATACCAAATTCCACCAGGACATCGCCAATGGCAAGTATGACAGTGTGACGGTGGAAAAGATTGGTGGAACCGAATGTATGAAATGTCACTACTAGGAGAGAAGCAATTGATGCAACCCATTCACTGATATATTTTAGAACTTGATTGTTTTTTGAATTATAGAATTTTTCAAATTGATATAAATGAGCGATAACAAGTACTGGCAAAATTTTGGCGAGCTGAATCAGAGTGAGGAACAGAGAAGTGCCCCCAAGAATGAATTCAAAAAGGAACTGCCTTTTGAAGACCTTTCCAATGAGAGTATTTTCAATTCCAAAACCCCCAGAAGGGATTTTCTGAAATATGTGGGGTTTAGCACTGCCGCAGCGGCCATTGCAGCCAGTTGTGAAATGCCCGTTCGCAAGACCATCCCGTATCTCAACAAGCCGGATGATGTCCTGCCGGGGATTCCCAACTATTATGCCTCCACCTACCTCAATGACGGAGATGCCGTTCCGGTAGTGGTAAAACAACGGGAAGGAAGACCGATCAAGATCGAGGGAAATGAACTTTCCTCCCTGACCACCGGAGGTACCTCGGCCCGCTGTCAGTCCTCGGTGCTGGATTTGTATGACACCACCCGCCTTCGCCATCCGCTGGCCAATGGAAAAGAACAGACTTTTGACGCCATTGACAAAATGGTAGCAGATGCCATGACGGCCGCCTCCGGCAAACCCGTCGTCCTGCTTACTTCCTCCATTACCTCTATTACTACCAAGGCCATTATTGCAGAATTGCTGGCCAAATATCCCGGAAGCCGCCACGTACAATACGATGCGGTATCCTATAGCGGTTTGATTGAAGCCAACAAGGCTTCTTATGGCAAAAAAGCCATTCCCGCCTACCATTTTGAAAAGGCCAAGGTGATCGTGGGCCTGGGGGCCGACTTCCTGGCCAGCTGGCTGAGCCCGGTGGTATTTGCCAACCAGTATGCCGCTACCCGCAGGATCAATGAAGATCATCCTGCCATGAGCCGCCACCTGCAATTCGAAAGCCACCTGACCATAACCGGGGCCAATGCAGACGAACGTTATCTGCACAAGCCTTCCGAAACCGGGGCCGTAGCCCTTGCACTGCTGGGTGCGCTGGGAGGCGGAACCACTGCCAACCTTTCCGGTGACCTGGCCGCTGCCGTTAAAACCGCTGCCACCGAACTTTCCGCCAACAAAGGAGCCGCACTGGTCGTATGCGGCAGCAATGATCCCAACATACAGATTATCGTCAATGCCATCAACCAGGCGATAGGCGCCAATGGCACCACCATAGACTGGAACTCCACGGTAAATTACCGCCAGGGGATAGACGCAGACATGACCACCCTTACCAGCGACCTGAATGCAGGAAAGATCGGAGCCCTGCTGGTGTATGGTGCCAACCCTGCCTACAGTTATTATGATGCAGAGAAATTTATTGCCGGGGTGAAAAAATGCCCCTATACGATTTCCTACAGTGAAAAAATGGATGAGACCACGGAATTGTGCAAATACGTCATCCCTTCTCATCACTGGCTGGAAAGCTGGGGAGATTCCGAGCAGCAAACCGGTTATGTGAGCGTGCTGCAACCCCTGATCCATCCCTTGTTCAAGACCCGCCAGTTTGAATCTTCCCTGCTGAAACTTTTGGGAAGCACCGATGATTATGAAACTTATTTCAGCAATTACTGGATCGGCAAACTGGGCAGCAGGGAAAATTATGAACGCTTCCTGCAGGACGGGATCCTGGAAAACGGGGACCTGAAAACCCAGTCCAATTTTGTAAATCCCTTCAACCTGACGGAAGCTACCGCCGCCGACCAGTCCTCTTCAGATAATGGAGATTCTCTCGGTATCAAGGTACCGGCCCTGGGTGCGGTCACCGCCTTCGGGTCCGCCACCTTCTCGGGTAATGTTTCCGATGCGGCTGCCAAGATAGCGAATATCAAGGGAGCCGACACCGAAATGGTGCTGTACGAAAACGTATCGGTAGGTACCGGTAGCCGGGCCAACAATGCCTGGTTGCAGGAATTGAGCGATCCGGTTTCCAAGGCCACCTGGGACAACTACGCCATGATCTCCCCGCAAATGGGAAAAGCCATGTTCGGGGTGGATATATATAATCCGCATGACATGGACAAATATGAAGTCCATCCCGATAAACCCGTCATCAAGATCACCAGCAACGGGAAGTCCCTGGATATACCCATCCTGATCATGCCGGGGATTCATCCGAGTGTGATCGCCATTGCCGTGGGATACGGAAGGCAGAGTCTGGACAAATCAAAGACTGCTGAATATATCGGGGTAGCCGCCATGGGATCCGGGGTCAATATCTATCCCTTTGCCACCTTCAACGGATCCAATGTGATTTATTCCGCTCCGGTTTCTATCGCCAAGACCGATACCACCTACCCGATTGCCCAGACCCAGGTACACCAGATCACTGAAGGCAGGCCGGTAGTCAGGGAAACCACCCTGGCAGATTTTATTGCCCGCCCGGATGAGATGAGGGAGGATGTGGACAAGGAACTCAGTGTCTTTGGCCCCGATTATACCAGGGATGCCACCCTGTATCCTTATTTCGACAAGCCCGGAATCAAATGGGGGATGAGCATTGACCTGAATACCTGTATCGGATGCTCCGCCTGTACGATAGCCTGCGTATCTGAAAACAATGTGGCTACCGTCGGCAAATACGACGTATCCCGGTTCCAGGACATGCAGTGGATCCGGATCGACCGGTATTTCACCGGGGATCCCCAGAATCCCGACATCGTCTTCCAGCCCATGCTTTGCCAGCAATGCGACAATGCACCCTGCGAAAATGTGTGCCCGGTGGATGCCACCAACCACAGCAGTGAAGGGCTCAACCAGATGATCTATAACCGTTGTATCGGTACAAAATATTGCGCCAATAACTGCCCCTATAAAGTGCGCCGCTTCAACTGGGCCGATTATATGGGTGCGGACAGCTTCCCCGACAACCAGAAGGGAATCATCTCCGCGGCTACCATGAACCTCAATGACGACCTCCCCAGGATGGTCCTCAACCCGGATGTGACCGTTCGCTCCCGCGGGGTAATGGAAAAATGCAGCTTCTGCGTACAGCGCCTGCAGGAAGGAAAGCTCAATGCCAAAAAGGAAGACAGGCCCCTGAGGGATATGGAAGTGAAGACCGCCTGCATGCAGGCCTGCCCGACCCACGCCATCGTATTCGGAAATGTAAACGATCCCAATAGCAAGATTGCACAGATGAGGAAACGCGAACAGAAGGAAAGAAAATTCTATGTGCTGGAAGAACTGCATACCCTTCCCAATGTCAATTACCTGGAAAAAATCAGGAATACAAACCGGAAAGTGGGTACGCCGCAAGAAAAAGTGTAGGCTGACCTGAAATGATTAAAATATAACCCTTAGCTAAAGCTGAAACGAGTATGTCATTATTAAAGTACGAATCGCAACTGCGGGAACCTCTGGTAGATGGTGACAAGAATTACCACCAGATTACCGAAGATATCATTGGTCCCATTGAAGCCAAACCGGGCAACCTGTGGAGAATGGGGCTGGTGATCTCCATCTGTTTGTTGATTTTTGGGGTATATTCCGTGTACCGCGAAGTGGATTATGGTATCGGCCAGTGGAACCTGAACCATACCATCGGCTGGGGTTGGGATATTACCAACTTCGTGTGGTGGATCGGTATCGGTCATGCCGGAACCCTGATCTCTGCGATCCTGCTGCTGTTCCGTCAGGGATGGCGTACCGGGGTGAACCGTGCGGCAGAAGCCATGACGATTTTTGCGGTAATGTGCGCCGGCCAGTTCCCGATATTCCACATGGGACGGGTTTGGGTAGGTTTTTATGTAATGCCTTATCCCAACAGCCGCGGACCACTCTGGCCTAATTTCAACTCGGCACTGCTTTGGGATGTATTCGCGGTCTCCACCTATTTCACGGTATCTCTTTTGTTCTGGTATACGGGGCTGCTCCCCGATTTGGCCACGGTCAGGGACCGGGCCAAGACAAAATTCAGGAAGTTCTTCTACGGTCTGGCTTCCTTCGGATGGACGGGTAGCACCAAGCACTGGCAAAGGCATGAAAGCCTTTCGCTGGTACTGGCCGGTCTGGCCACCCCCCTGGTACTTTCCGTACACACCATCGTATCCATGGACTTTGCCACTTCGGTCATTCCCGGCTGGCATACCACCATATTCCCCCCCTATTTTGTGGCCGGGGCCATCTTTTCCGGGTTTGCCATGGTGCAATCCCTGCTGATCATCACCCGAAAAGTGCTCCACCTGGAAGATTATATCACGGTCGGTCATATTGAAGCGATGAACAAGGTCATCGTGCTGACCGGTTCGATAGTGGGGATCGCCTACCTGACCGAATTGTTCATCGCCTGGTATAGCCAGAACCCCTACGAATGGTGGGCCTTCCGGCAAAACCGGGTGAACATCTTCAGTCCCTATGGCTGGGCCTATTATGGAATGATGTTCTGTAACGTAGTGTCTCCGCAGATGTTCTGGTCCAAGAAGCTCAGAAGGAATATCACCTTCACCTTCTTCCTGGCAGTGCTGGTCAATATCGGGATGTGGTTTGAACGCTTTGTAATTATTGTGACTTCGATATACAGGGATTATTTGCCTTCTTCCTGGAGTACCTACTACAGCCCGAGTATCTGGGAAATCGGATTCTATCTCGGCACCTTCGGTCTGTTCTTTACCTGTTATTTCATATTCGCCAAGTATTTCCCGGTAATTGCCGTAGCGGAAATCAAGGCCATCCTGAAAACCAGCGGGGAAAATTACAAGAAGAAGATGTCCGATACCGAGAAGCTGGATTCAGAGAAATTTTATATAGAGGAAGTAGCACATGCGCATTAATATAGATTCAGAAGCAGTTGAAGCATATATTCAAATAGATAATCATTAAATTATCCTGTTTTACAGGAATTAGGGAGGAACCGTATGAGAAAAAAATTTGTAGTCGGATGTTTTGAGGATGAAAAAGTGCTGTTTCCGGCAGTGAAAAATGTCCGGAAGGAGGGCTATAAGATCCACGATATTTATACTCCGTTCCCGGTGCACGGTCTCGACCATGCGATGGGTCTGCGGGAAACCAGTATCCATACCGTGGGTTTCATCTTTGGACTCACCGGAACCAGCATTGCAGTGGGAGGTATGGGATGGATCTTCACCACCGACTGGCCGCTCAATATCGGGGGCAAGCCTCATTTCCCGCTACCGGCCTTCATTCCCATTACCTTTGAGCTTACGGTACTGCTTTCCGCCATTAGCATGGTATATACCTTCTGCTGGCTGTGTCAGCTAATGCCGGGGGTTAAGAAGCATCATTTCCATCCCCGGGCCACCGATGACCTGATGGTGATGGTCATTGAGTGTACCGCCAAATCCAATGAGGGGGAAATTCAGAATTTTCTCCAGAGCAACGGGGCAATAGAAATCAGTGTCCAGGAAGCAGAGGCCGGATGGTGGTACGGACGCTACGACAAGGAGCAAAAACTCTACAGGGCCGAAGAACTGGGGTATTAAACGGAAAAAAAAATTTCATTGACAGGCTTTATTATATAGTATGAAAAAAATAAAAATTCTCTTTTCAATAACCGCCATTGCCACCGTAGCAGTGCTGGTGGAAAGCTGCCATGACAAACGCGATCCGGGAAGGACGTATATGCCGGATATGGCGGTCAGCCGCGCCTACCAGGCCTATGACGCCAACAACCTGAGCAAGGAAGGAATCAATTATATTCCTGCCCCGGTGGAGGGAACCATCCGCAGGGGTGATTTATTGCCCTTTGATGTGCCCTTTGATTCTGCCGGTTATAAGATGAGCGCCTCGATCCAGGATCCGCTTCCGCCGCTGGATAGCACCCAGATGGCAGAAGCCCAGCGCCTGTTCAATATCAACTGTGCCATCTGCCATGGACCGAAAATGGATGCACAGGGCCCTCTGTCCGCTTCAGGGAAGATTCCGGCAGTGGCCAACCTGACCCAGAAAATGTATGTGGATATGCCGGTAGGTACGATGTTTTATTCAGTCACCTACGGGAAGAACAATATGGGAAGCTATGCCTCCCAGCTGACCCGGGAACAGCGCTGGATGGTGATCCAGTATGTCAAATCCCACCAGCTGGCCCTGGCAAAGGAGGCGGCCGCAGGCAGTGATTCCACCGCGACTAAAAATTAATAACTTAATACTAAAATAGACTTTTGATGAACAATCAGTATGTAACACCCGCAGTATATAAAAAGTGGTCCTGGGGGCTTATGATTGCAGGATTGCTTACTTTGGTACTGGGTGTCGTGTTTTTGCATCCGACCGCCGGAGCGCATGGGGACAATGTGAACAGCACCCGATTTTGGGCGGTACTGCTTCAAAACGGACTCTTCTGGTTGTTTCTGGTCAACACGGCCACCTTTTTCCTGGTCATCTGCATCCTGGCCATGGCCGGATGGCAGACCGCCTTCAGAAGGGTTGCCGAAGCGGTGTCTTCCATGGTGCCGCTGATGGGGATTCTTGCCCTGGTCATCATCGCCAGCATCATCCTGGGTCACCGGAGCGATATCTACCCCTGGCTGGATCAAAACCGGGTCAACCATGACGCCATACTGAAAGGAAAATCCGGATTTCTGAATCCCACTTTCTATACCATCGCTACCCTGCTGTGCATCGGCCTTTGGTCCCTGGTAAGCAAAAAGCTCAGAGACTTGAGCCGCCAGGCAGACGAAGGCGGACATATGGATTATGATACCGCCAAGGGATGGATGAAAAAGAACATCTGGTGGGCCTCCTTCTTTATCCTGCTTTTCGGGCTGACCGTAGGGTCCATCATTCCCTGGTTGTGGATCATGAGCATTGATTCCCACTGGTACAGCACCATGTTCAGCTGGTACGTATTCGGCAGCACCTTTGTTTCCGGTATGGCCCTGCTGACCCTGTTTGTAATCTATTTCAAAAACCAGGGCGTCCTGGAATTTGTCACCACCGAACATATCCATGACCTGGGAAAATTCATGTTTGCATTTTCAGTATTCTGGACCTATTTGTGGTTTGACCAGTTCATGCTGATCTGGTATGGCAATATCCCGGATGAAACCGTGTATTTTCAATCCCGTTTCCACGGGGCCTATGAAGGAATATTCTACCTCAACCTGGTCCTGAACTTTATCTGTCCCTTCCTCATTTTTATGAAGCGGGCAGCCAAGAGAAATTATACCATTGTGACCTTTATGGCCCTGCTGATCGTCTTTGGCCACTGGATCGACTTTTACCTGATGGTCATGCCGGGTACGGTGGGGAACCATCCGCACCTGAGCTGGTATGAATTCGGTATCCCTCTGGGATTTGTAGGGTTCATTATGTGGGGGGTAAGCCGCTTTGCAGAAAGGGTGCCCATGGTTTCGGTCAACGATCCGTTCCTGAAGGAAAGTATCGTGCATCATACCTAGTCGCTGGTGCCAAATTACAGATAGGAGAAATCACGGACCGGTACATTAATTAAGGATTAACTAAGAATTACATAAAATACTTCAAAAGAACCTTTGGACCTTCCGAAAGGGTTGCATTGGGGAAAATTTAGAAACATGAATGAATTTTTTTTGATAGCGATCGTCGTGCTGATTTTTGTGGTCATCTTCCAGATTTCAAAAGCCAGCGAATATGTGAGCGTTTTAAAAGGCGAAGAAAAATCGAGGAAGCAGAATAACCGGATCAACGGCTTCTTCATGATCGCCTTTTTGATTGCGGGTCTGATCGGAGTATGGTATTGTAACAAATTGTTTTACCCCAAGACCCTCTTCCCTATAGGCTCCGCCTCTGCACAGGGTAAGAATATCGACTTTATGTTATGGCTGACCCTGGGCGCTACCGGTACCGTATTCTTTGTGACCCAGATCCTGCTTTTCTGGTTTTCCTTCAAATACCAGGAAAGTGACAAAAGAAAATCACTTTATTTCACCCATAGTAACAAACTGGAACTGATCTGGACCGGTATTCCGGCCATTGTGCTGACCGTCCTGGTGGTTTTTGGTTTGAAATACTGGTTTCAATTCACCTCCGATGCACCCAAGAACGCCCAGCTGGTAGAAATCACCGGGCACCAGTTCGGTTGGGAAATCCGCTACCCGGGTCCTGACGGCGTATTGGGCAGAAAGAATTACAAATTGACCGATGCGGCCAAAGGCAACCCCCTGGGGGTGGACTGGTCCGACCCGGCCAGCCATGACGACATCCATGTGCCGACTACGATGCACCTGGTGGTCAACCGCCCGGTGAAGCTGGTGATCAATTCCCAGGACGTGATCCATGATGTGGGACTGCCCCAGTTCCGCATGAAAATGGACGCCGTACCCGGTACACCGACCTCCCTGTGGTTCACCCCGATCCACACCACCGAAGAGATGAAGAAATTAACCGGCAATCCGAACTTTACCTACGAAATCGCCTGTGACCAGCTTTGCGGTAAGGGACACTTTACCATGAGAGGGGTGATCATCGTGGAAACCCAGGCACAATTTGATGCCTATATGGCTACCCAAAAACCGGAATATTTGAAGGCAAATCCGCAAATGGACCCTGCCAATGCAGCGGCACATGATTCCACATCAAGCGCCCTTGCCACAAAATAAATTAAAATCGAGCTACCCCCTGGGGTGAAAAAAAACATATCTATGAGTAACGAAGCAGCTATACAAGGAGCAGACATGGTGGTTCACGACCTCGGACATGAGGCGCATACCCAACACCACAAGGAAACCTTCATCACCAAGTATATCTTCAGCCAGGACCACAAGATGATCTCCAAGCAATTCCTGATCACAGGGATCATCTGGGCCGTAATCGGAGGATTATTTTCCGTGATATTTCGCCTGCAACTGGGCTTTCCCGACCAGTCTTTCCCCTTCCTGGAGGATATTTTCGGCCACTGGGCCAAGGGAGGAAGGCTCGATACCGAGTTTTATTATGCCCTGGTAACCATGCACGGCACCATCCTGGTGTTCTTCGTGCTTACCGCCGGGCTGAGCGGTACCTTTTCCAACCTGCTGATTCCCCTTCAGGTAGGAGCGCGCGATATGGCTTCTCCCTTCCTGAATATGCTGTCTTACTGGTTCTTTTTCATCAGTTCCATCATCATGTTCTCTTCCCTGTTTGTACAGACCGGACCTGCATCCGGCGGATGGACGATCTATCCACCTTTAAGTGCGCTGGGGCAAGCTTCCGACGGGGCGAAAACCGGTATGGACCTTTGGCTGGCCAGTATCGCCATGTTTATCGTGTCGGTATTGCTGGGAGGCCTGAACTACATCTCCACGATCCTCAATATGAGGACC
>JAJXYG010000238.1 GCA_021780705.1 Bacteroidota bacterium | reverse complement strand
GGGCAATACCTGGGTGCCGGTGAAAGAGATCGACATGAGCCTTCGCATCAAAAGACTGCTGGGAAATCTTTCAGTAGGCAGCAATGAGACCTATACCTCTGATTCCACCGGAATTGCCACTGCGACTTTCAAGCGGGATTCCTTGCCAGGAGATGAAAAGGGGAACCTGACCCTGGTAGCTAAGGTGGATGACAATGATACCTATGGCAACCTGTTGGGCCAAAAAGTGGTCCCATGGGGAGTGCCCACAAAGATTGATAACAGCTTTTTCAAACAAAGAACCCTGTGGTCCACCCGGTTTGAAACCCCGATCTGGCTGCTGTTTCTGGCTTATGGAATCGGGGGCGGGGTCTGGATTGTGATTCTATACCTGATCCGTCAGCTGGTGATCATTAAAAAACTAGGCAGACAGGAGGCCGGAAGCTCCTCTTCTTCCTGACCATAAGAGACTTAACCGTATGAGTTCAACCTAAACTCCTACCATGAGAAATACTAAGTGCCCTGCTTTCCCTTTTAGGGAAAGCAGGGCTTCTTATTTTAATCGGACGTGACGCCATTCTCTGCACGTTCTGCGTCGCCTGTATTAGATTCCTTATATATAATTTGGATGACGCGCTCCCCCTCCCCTTAAGCCAAACTTTCCTCCACCACTTTTTTGCGATAATTTTGCGGGATAAAACCATTACATGGAAGATTTCCTAAAGACGTTATTTACAGGGCAAAGCTATGATCAGAACAATTTCTTTTTGATTGCTGGGCCTTGTGTAGTTGAAAATGAAAGCCTGGTGATGCAGGTGGCAGAAAAAATTGCCACTATCTCCCAAAAGCTCTCGATTCCCTTCATTTTCAAATCTTCCTACCGGAAGGCCAACAGGACCAGCATGGGTTCCTTCTCCGGGCTCGGAGACCATGAAGCCCTTCGGATCCTGGGTAAAGTGAAACAAACATTTTCCCTGCCCGTGATCACCGACATCCATGCCCATGAAGAGGCCGCCATGGCAGCCGAATATGTTGATGCCCTGCAGATACCCGCCTTCCTGTGCCGCCAGACAGACCTGCTGCTCGCCGCAGCCCATACCGGGAAAATTGTCAATGTCAAAAAGGGGCAATTTGTAAGCGGGGCTTCCATGAAATTTGCAGTGGAAAAGATTCGGGCAGGTTCTGAGGAAAAAGGCCTTAAGCCGAAAGTCATGCTGACTGAACGCGGCAATTCCTTCGGATATACCGACCTCGTGGTAGATTACCGCAATATTCCCATTATGAGAGGTCACGGAGTCCCCGTGATCATGGATTGTACCCACAGCCTTCAGCAGCCCAATCAAACCAGCGGGGTTACGGGTGGCAATCCCCAGATGATTGAAACCATCGCCAAGGCAGCCATTGCTACCGGAGCCGATGGTCTGTTTATGGAGACCCACCCCAATCCGGCCCTGGCCCTGAGTGACGGGGCCAATATGCTCAAACTGGATTTGCTGGAAGGATTGCTGGAAAAACTGGTAAGATTGCGCGCGGCCTTGTAAGCGTAAATTTCAAATGATTGAAATTACCCGGAATGTTTTCTTCGGGCCCGCCTGGAGGAGTGACTGCCGGGTCTGGGTACGACTTCCACTTTCACCCGGGCCAGCCCCCTGCCGATATAACCCAATTTGCGAGCTGCCGCGCGCGACAGATCTACCAGCCTTCGATTTTTGATATTAAGACGGTCATTGACCTTCACCACGACTTGCCGGTGGTTCCTGAGATTGGTTACCCGGATCCAGGTGCCCAGTGGAAGCACGTTACAGGCAGCCGTTAATTTTTTATCATCATAAATTTCCCCATTGGCAGTCCTTCTGCCATTGAACTTCTTTGCATAGTAGCTGGCTACCCCGTAGCGTACTTTCGTATTATTGGTCCTGGTCTCATGACGTTCCTTCCTTGAACGGGATAGTGGGTGTTGCTGGGATAATGAATGAGCAGCTGCCAGGAGGCAGCCGGACAGAAGGAACCCTTTTCCCCAACCAATGAAACGGCAAGCAGTCATAAAAGGCAATTGAATTTCACGGGGGATTCCCCTTTCCTCATTTCCTGGCAAAATATTTTTGCGCCATGGCCTTGTCCTGGTTATAAATATCATTATAGATTACCAGTTTGTGGTCACTGCCCACACAGGTAAAATATTCAAAATACAGGGGCAACCGGTTTTTGACAAAAATCCGCTTGCGGTCTTTTTTAGCCAGCCAGGTCTTGAGTGAATCTTCATTATACGCAGGCTTGTGTTCCCGGTTAAGGTTCAGAGTATCCCCGTCTGCAATGAAGAAGGCCAGTTTCTCCCATTTCTGCAATCTCACGCAACCATGGCTCAGCGCCCGTACGGAATTGGAAAACAGGTATCGCTGGTTGGTATCATGCAGGTATACACTGTAGGGGTTGTTGAAATTGAATTTGAGGATCCCGAGGGCATTGTCATCCCCGCTTCCCTGGATGATCTTCCAGGGTATCCCATGGGTATACCGGTTCCAGTCCACCGTATAGGGATCCACTACGTCCCCCTTTTTGTCCACGATATTGTATCCCTTTTTGGCAAGGTATCCCGGGTCCTTTTTCAGGGCGGGCAGAATTTCCTTGCGGATGATGCTGGCCGGAATCGTCCACTGCGGATAGGTCACCATGTCCGAAATGGAAGAGACCAGGGTTGGGGTCGGGGTGGTGGGCTTTCCGACAATTACCCGGGACCAGATTTGCACCGTATCATCGACCATCAACTCCATATAAAATCCGGGAAGGTTCACCCACACATACCGGGAAGGCATGGGATCAGGCAATAGTTTATAGCGGTCCAGGGTGATGGCGATCCGCTTGAATTTCTCATTGTCCGTATTGTTCAGTGCATCGACGAGTTTATCGGTTAACCTGCCATCCTTTCTCAAGCCGTGGCTACCTTCATATTTTATCAACTCCTTTCTCAGGTGCGGGGAATCCGGCATTTGTCCCTCCGGAGACTGCAGCACCGAATCAGGCACCGCCCCTGCCTGGAACAGTCTCCTCTGCAGGTTTTCGATCATGGTCATGGAATCCGTAGTGGGATAATTGATGTACTGATAATGAAAAGTATCCATATGGTCCACAAACTTCGGGAGGACTTCCCGGAGTGCCTGGTATTTTACGTTATCCGGTTCCAGAGTATGCAGAAGCCCACTCAGGGTATCCACGGTCTTCAGTTTTAAGAGCGCAGGTACAAAAAGAGAATCTATAAACCTGGGCCTGCGGGCTATAGAATTGCTATCGGGCACGAGTCTTCCCTGGTGGAGATCCTTCACCGTCCTCATGAAGGCATCACTGAGCAGGAGGTCCGCCTTGGTCCACATGATGGCATCCTTTCTGGCCGTGCTGTCTCCGTGTATTCTTTCCCTGATGGAAGACAGTACCCGGTAGTGGTAATCCTCCGGATACAAGCCGTAGTATTTGGCATGGGCAATAAAGGAAAACATGGAATCTGCCACCGGCAGCCAGTGCTCCTCACTGCTCCAGAAATTGTGGAAGTCATTTTTTTCATAAAAGTGGTTCACTACCACGGGTAGTGCCAACCGGATGGAATCATTGATCTTACCATGATTGTCAAGGGCATACTGCAGCACGTCCCTGATATTATCCGTAATTTCATCATTCATATCCTCCGGCTTCTGGACGATTTCCTTTTTGGTAGCTGCGTGTTTGCTTTTACAACTGGGGAAAGCTCCCCAAAGGATGATCAAGGCCAGGCAAAGTACAGCGATTCTTTTTAGGTACATGAATTCCAGTAGATTTTGTAATGGAATGGCCTTTAATTTATAACTAAAATAGGATTAAAAAAATTAAAATGAAATTTAAGCTCCATATCCTGCTTTTTCTGGCATTGTGTGTGGGGGTCTCCCGCCTTCAGGCTCAGTCCGATACGAGCACCCTCAGCGGTATCCTGGTTATACGTAGCCCGCAAACCCTGAGCCGGGAAATCCACGCGGATTCAAGCCTCCAAATGGAAGATCTTGGCCGGGAAATCCCCTCCCTGGTAATGGACCTGAGATATACCACCCCGGAAAACTTCCTGCACCGCAGGCTCTATCCGCCACTTGCCACCACCTATATGCGCAGGTCAGCCGTGGGCCCCCTGAGGGAAGTGCAGGCGGCACTGCGCCCCTTCCACCTGGGCCTGAAAATTTTCGATGCCTACCGGCCCTGGTCTGTGACGGTAGCCATGTGGCAGGCGGTGCCTGATGACCGCTATGCAGCAGATCCCTCCGAAGGTAGCGGCCACAACCGGGGGATTGCCATAGACCTCACCCTAATCGATGAAAGAACCCATCAGGAACTTCCCATGGGAACCGGATTTGACAGCTTTTCAGACAGCGCCCACCGCGATTATACCCACCTGCCGGTACAAATTCTTGCCAACCGTCTGTTGCTGCAAACCCTTATGGAGCAGCGTGGATTCATCGGTCTTAGTACCGAATGGTGGCATTTCAGTTTACCCGATCCCCATAAGTATGCAGTACTGGATATCCCCTTTGCCACCCTGGCCGCTTCACATTAGGAAGTAAGCTATCCGGATTTCTGGCCTTTCACGGAGGCAATCATCTTTTCCACGAAACTCAAGGTAGCCGGGCAGTATTCAATATTTTGCTTGTGGATATAAAAATAATCGGTTGCGGGCTTTTTGACGAGGTGGGGGAAACTCGCACAATCTTCAGGCCGCACTTCATAGATGGAGCACATATTGGTTTTCAGGTCCAGGAACTGGCAGGGTTGACTTTTGTTCATCCAGTCCCGGTCCTTTTTATCATAATACAGCCATTTGGCCTTGAAGGCCTCGGGGGACATTTCCAGATGGGCGGAAATTCTCTCGATATCCTTTCGGGTGAAAGTGGGGCTCATTTTCTTGCAACAGTTGGCGCAGCTCAGGCAATTGATTTCCTTCCACACCTGCCGGTCGGCTACCGCAGCAAGCACATCCAGGTTGGCCGGGGGACGGTTTTCGGTCCGGGTAATGAAGTACCTGAAATATTTCTTTTTGGCAACAAATTTATTTCTATGCTTTCGCAGATTGATCGCTTCCATATTTTGGGCCTGATTTGAATGGCAGTTGTCTTGCGTACCTTTGACCGGGGTTTTTGAAAGGGGCGTAAATATAATTGATAAATCCAAATAAGATGGCAGAAAAAAAAGGTGGGTTGGCTCTATGGACTGTCTATAAGAAGGGATTCAAGGCCTACCTGCGACTTGAAAAGTCCCTTTCGGAAAATTCCGTGGAAGCCTACCTGAGGGACCTTGACAAGTTCACTGAATTTCTGTCGGTGCAACACCTGGAAGTGACTCCTGCTGAAGTCAAACGCAGCCACCTGGAGGATTTTTTGGTCTGGATCGGGAAGCTTGGGATGACCCCCGCGTCCCAGGCCAGGATTCTTTCCGGAATCCGAAACTTCTACAAGTATTGCCTTCAGGAACAAATTGCAACCAGCGACCCGTGCGAACTGATTGAAGCGCCAAAGTTGTCCAAGCATCTGCCCGATGTGCTCAGTTTTGCGGAAATCGAGGCCATGAGCCAGGCAGTAGATGTGAGCACCCCTGAGGGCACCCGGAACCGGGCCATCATCGAGACCTTATACAGCTGCGGCCTGCGGGTCAGTGAACTGGTCACCTTAAAATTGTCCTGCCTTTTTTTTGAAGCGGGTTACATCAGAATCATCGGAAAGGGGGACAAGGAAAGACTGGTTCCCATCGGAAGGGAAGCGGTCAAATACCTCAATCTTTATCGCAATTCAGTGAGGGTCCACCTGAAGATTACCCCGGGCAATGAGGATTTTGTTTTTCTGAACCGCTATGGCAGAAAACTAACCCGGACCATGGTATATATTATCATCAAGGATGCAGCCCAAAGGGCCGGGATCACCAAGCAGATTTCTCCACATACGCTGAGACATTCATTTGCTACCCACCTGGTGGAGGGAGGAGCGGACCTCAGGGCTGTGCAGGAGATGCTTGGCCATGAAAGCATTACCACTACCGAAATATATACCCACCTGGATCGGGAATACCTCAGGGATACCCTGAGCCGGTTTCACCCGGCCTACAAATAGCCGGTAAAAAGAAAACCGTCGTGTGGTGAATGGTGTCGATAATTTTAGGAAAAAGGCATGCCGAAAAAAGCCTGCCGGGAGGAATGGGTCATTTTCCTTCGATCAGCACTTCCTGGCTTTTGTAGGAGGTGGAACCGCTGAAATTCTTGACTTTACGCCTGTAATTTTTGAACATGCTCAGCCAGCGAAGCTTTAGCACTCCGAAAATCCCCTCTTTGACAATTCCTTTATTCATTTTGGAATTTCCGAACTGGCGGTCGACAAATGTGATGGGAACTTCTTTTATTTTATAGCCCAGTTTCCAGGCGGCAAATTTCATTTCTATTTGGAAGGCATATCCCACAAAGGTTATCTGGTCCAGGTTGATGGCTTCGAGCACTTCCCGGGTATAACATACAAAACCTGCAGTGGGGTCTTTGACCGGCATGAAGGTAATCAACCGGGTATATACCGAAGCACCTTTGGAAAGTGCCACCCGGGAACCTGGCCAGTTTTTAATATTACCTCCTCTCACATAGCGGGATCCCACCGCCAAGTCAGCTCCTCCATATTTGCATGCTTCATATAGCTTGTCCAGTTCTTCGGGATTGTGGGAAAAATCGCAATCCATTTCAAAAATATACCGGTATCCCCGGGCCAGGGCCCAGCGGAATCCGTATATATAGGCAGTGCCCAATCCCTGCTTCCCGGCTCGCTCCTCCAGAAATAGTTGTCCCGTGTACTCCTTCATGAGATCCTTTACGATCCCTGCGGTACCATCCGGGGACCCATCATCAATAATCAGGATGTGAAAATGCTGGTTAAGTGAAAAAACGGTTTGAATAATGGCAGCTACATTCTCCCTTTCATTATAGGTAGGTATGATGAGAAGTTTTTCCAACTATGACTATTAAATAAAAAATGAAATTACAATTTATCTTCAAAAAAAAATTCCAAAGTTGCCGGATTTCACTTTTTCAACAGGGTTCGGTTGAGGATTTCGGTAAGCTTCTGCTTGGTATGCAGGGGAAAATCACCTTTCATCATCCAGTCATAGTACTGAGGCTCAGCTTTTAATACCTCGGCGACGGGTCTGCCCTTGTGTTTTCCAAAATTAAACATTTCCACCCCATTTTCCAGCACGAAACGCCTGGCGAAGTCTACGTACTGGTCTTCACCGGTAAACTGGAGAATGGAATCCAGGGAATCTCCCAGGTTCTGGTAGCGGTCTAACTGGGCTTCCAGAATCTCCCAGGTGGCCGAAGCATCCACTTCTGCGGAATGGGCATCGATCAGTTCCTTGTCACAATAGAATTTGTAGGCAGCGGCAAGGGTTCTTTTTTCCATCATATGGAAGATCTGCTGGACATCTACCAGCCTGCGGTTGCTCATGTCGATGCTGAGTCCTGCCCTCAGGAATTCTTCCATGAGGATCGGGATGTCAAACCGGTTTGAATTATATCCGGACAGGTCTGAATCTTCAATGAATTGCTTGAGTTCATTGGCTACCTGTTTGAAGGTAGGAGCATCCTTCACCTTCTCATCGGTGATCCCGTGAATGTCACTGCTGCTCTTGGGTATGGGAATCTGCGGGTTGATAAGTTTTTGCTTGACCGTTTTGCTCTTGTCAGGAAATACTTTCACTATCGCGATTTCCACAATCCGGTCCGTGGCCAGGTTCACCCCGGTAGTTTCCAGGTCGATAAAGGCAAGGGGGCGTTTGAGTTGTAAAGCCATTATTAAGGTTTAGTGTGAATGAATGTATTCCTAAAAAATTATACGATTGATCCTCCGGTCAAAGTCCACAGACCCTGGCTATGTCCAATCCCTCATAATTTCCGCTACTCATAAAGAGGTAATTGGTCCTGGATTGGGGCAATTCCGACAGCCGCTTTTCCAGGTCCGCCCTTCGGGTATAGATCTCCAGACCGGGTTTTTGAAATCCCTCCCGGACAATTTCCGGATCCAGGGGCGGCAGTCTTTTTAATTCCAGCGCATGACTGCTATAAAATATGAGGGCGGAGTCAGCTGCGTCCATGGCTCCCTTATATTCTTTCATAAATTCCCGGTTCAGGCTGCTGAAGGTGTGCAGTTCAAGGACTGCCACCAGACCCCGGTCCGGGTATTGATTTCGCACTGCCTCCAGGCTGGCTTTCACCTTACTGGGGGCATGGGCAAAGTCCCTGAAATATAGTCCTCCTTCCTTTTCCCCCAATAATTCCAGTCGCTTGGATGCTCCGGAAAAACTAGCAATGCCGCGGGCAAAATCTTCATCTCCCACACCCAGTTCTTTGCAAACATAATAAGATGCCTGCATATTCAGGAGGTTATGGTCGCCAAATACCCTGAGTGCAATTTCCTGCTGTCCAATCTCGACATGGGTCCTTCCTTCCTTCACCGTATATTTTGGCAGGGCATAGCCAATATAGCGGATGTCGGGGCGCTTATGGTCTGCAATCAGACTCTTAAGATGCTCGTCTCTGGCATTATAAATCAATACCCCACCCTTCTCAATTTTATCCATGAAGATCACAAACTGTTCCAAATAATTTTGGAAGGTGGGAAAGACATTGATGTGGTCCCAGGCAATGCCGGTGATGACGGCGATATGGGGATACAGGAAATGGAATTTCGGTCTTTTTTCAAGGGTGCTGGCAGGATATTCATCTGCTTCACAGACAATTACCGGGGCATCGGTAATCTGCACGCTCTGGTCAAATCCTTCCAGCCTTGCCCCCACCAGGTAATCAAAGTGCATCCTGCAGTGCCGCAGCACATGCATCACCATGGCCGTGGTAGTCGTCTTGCCATGACTTCCCCCGATTGCCACTCTTTTTTTAGTCTCGCTTTCCCGGAAAATATATTCCGGAAAGGAATAAATCTGAAAGCCCAGGCTACGGGCTTTCACCAGTTCGGGATTGTCCTGCTTGGCATGCATGCCCAGGATCACCGCATCCAGATCTCCCCCAATTTTTTCCGGGAACCATCCCAGAGTCCCGGGATGCAACCCTTCCCTTTGCAGGTTGGAAGCGGCGGGTTCAAAGATCTCATCATCACTTCCCGAGACCTCATAGCCCTTCCTTTTCAGTGCAATAGCCAGTTGGTGCATGACACTTCCCCCAATTGCTATAAAATGAATCCGCATGAAAACTTATAAATTATAAGCAGAAATTAACAATAGTAGGGAAATTATTGCGTTTTCCACAAACAACTTGTAAAAGGTTGTATTATTTTTGCCTTTGGTCCCAAAAAACAGGCGATCATAAAAATTCAATATGAAAAAAATCTTGATCATTCTCCTTGTAGCTGGCGGCATTATCATGACCTTGGCATCCTGCAACAGTTCCCGTCGGACAGGTTGCCCGATGACCCAGAATATTATTCATTGATAAAAGTTAGGTACCCTATAGCGACATGAAATGGATCCCTTTATCCAGTGAGGAACAAATCCAGGAGATTAAAGCAAATTCCCTTCAAAAACCCCAGGTAATATTCAAGCACAGCACGCGCTGCGCCATCAGCAGTATGGCACGTAACCGGCTTGACTCCCATGACCCCAAGGTATCCGTCGACTTCTACTTCCTGGATATCCTGAGCAACCGCCAGCTCTCAGGAAAAATTGCCCATGACTTCGGGATTCGCCATGAGTCCCCGCAGATCCTGCTCATTAAAAACGGAATTTGCACCTACCATGAAAGTCATTCCGGAATTCAAATGGAAGAAATCCTGGAACAGGCAGGTCTCTAGAAATTTAGATACCTCTTTCACTTTAAATACCTTTCCCTTATTCAGAATTTGATCTTACAATCTGAAAAAAATCTTCTTTCGGTATAGCCACCTGCATAGCGACCATTCCACCATAAAAAGAGTCAGGGAGGCCAAAATCAATACCCAGGCTAGCGGCAACCCCGCGGGAAGCAGTACCCCCTTTACGATGGTATGCACATAGTCAAAAAGCCACCTGCTAACTACAATTTCAAAAAACAGGTAGATGAAAATGGAATTTCTGCTGACCACCAAAAACGGGTAGAGTCCCCGTTGATGATTGCGCACATCAATCCAATAGTAACACAGGGCAAGTGCCAGCAGGCAGTACCCCCCGGAAACGAGTGTGAAAGAAGTGGTGGCGATTCGCTTGATGATGGGGGTGATGGAGGCCCAATCCAGAAAATATCCCAGGGCGAACAGGGTAATTCCCATGATGACCAGATTCCGGATTTTGGATTTCGCTCCCCTGGAGGAAAGAAGCCATTTGCCTGCTACAGCTCCCCAGATCGTATGTGCTGCAGTTGGGATACAGTTGATCGCTACCCATCCGCCCGGATTGATCTTTCGCATCAGCATCCAGTCGATATAATTGCCAAAGTTGTGCTGGTCGGTGAAGGGCTGGTCAAAGCCAGGTACATGAATGAACCGGTAGAGGAACTCGGATAGCAGCAGCAAGGCGGCCGACAACAGTATTTGATATCCGGGTTTCCAACGAAAGATGAGAAAGGCTACCAGCATCGTAAAGGATAATTGTGTCAGCACATCCCACAACTCAAAGGACAGATGATCCCCCCTGACGGCATAGTCCAGCACCCCCCAAAAGAACAACCATCCACTGCGCCTGAGCGCATGCCTGGCCTGGGTTTTCCAGGATTTTCCCAGGCCCTCCTGCTTGGTTATCGAAAACGCCATGGCCGTTCCGGCAATGAACATGAAGGCAGGTTGAATCAGGTCCCAGAGATGCAGCCCGTGCCAGGGATGGTGGGTGAACTCCGTGATGAGGCTATGGGTGAAAGTACCGGGGCTGGTGTCATCCATTAAATGCTCATAAAGACCAGTGGACTCCAGCATTAAAAGAACCATGACCAGACCCCTGAAAAAATCCAGTGACAAAAGTCTTTGCCCGGAACTGATCATCTGTCGTACTGCAAGAGGTTGGGGTGCGTCCAGATTCGACTGGGAGGAGGGACCCTGGGGATTTGTATTTTCCATTTTAAAAAAATGAGTGAATTATTTTCCACCAGGTACGAAGGTGCCCCGATCGAGGCAAGGCCCTATAAAAATAAGCATTTTATTCTCTCTAGAATTTGGCGGATAAGAATAATGGGTGGATTTATCCATACCGGAATAATCCCAGATGTCCTTTGCAGCTAGTTGCTGGTTTTCCATCTGCGGGTATCAATCGTAATGGTTCCGGTACCGGAGGCTGAGCTTTTACCATCGGATAGAGATACCTGGAAGTCATAATCTCCTGCCTTAAGATCCTCCGGCACAAGTAACGTGAGAAGGGCTTTGGGAAAGGTAGCCGAACCGCTGGCTATAAAGTGAGGTCGGTCAAAACTGGCCGTCACCCCAAAGGGTAATCCGGAGACCTCGTAGGATCCCCGGAAAACTCCGTCCTTTCCCCTTTGCCCAGAAACCCAAAAGGTCAAGGTAGAGATTCCTCCATAGACTGGCACATAATTCTCTGGACCTACTGTTACTGCCTTAACGGAACCCCTGGGTACTTCGACAGTGACTTTGAACTGCCATCCTCTGGTAGGGTTAGTGAGGTCCTTGTCCAGGGTAGTCCAGAAGGTATAATCCCCGGGGAGCACTTCTTTCCCTGCAGAAATATGCAATTTGTACCTGATAAAATTCCCATCACCTGAATGAGGCTTTTTTGAACCGGAAACTTCGGTGATAATTTGGATTTGGTCTGGACCTTTCCCCAGGAGGTCTTTTTGTAAAGAAACTACTTGAAGCGAATTAGCCAATACCAATGAGCCTCCCATATCCTTCACCAGAAATTCCAGATCATGCTCTCTTTTTTCACCCGGATATATTTCAACCTGGTTGGAGTGTCCGGGTTCAGTAGTATACACAATATGAGAAGTATCCCGGGCATAATATACCAGGGTATGATTGCTATTAAAAGACCGGGCAGGCATACAAAGCATCGCGAAAAGTTGCAGGAAAATGAGCATAAAAAATCTTAGGGTCTTCTCACATTAAAATTACGCTTTCTTCCTTCACCCTTTTAATGGAAGGGAGGAAAAGAGGATTGGATATCGGCAGAAAATACATATCCGTTGAGCGCTTCCCTGATCTCAAAACCCAGGCGCTGATAAGTTTTAATGGCCCTCTCATTTTCTATAAGTACATGCAGAAAAGGAATCCTTCCCTGGGCAATGACCATCCGGGTCAGATACCCTGTGATCTGGGCCCCATATCCTAAACCCTGGTAGTCAGGATGGGCACAAATGGCGCTGATTTCGGTATATTCTTTCACATGCATCCTTTCGCCCCCCATGGCAATCAGGCGGCCCAGTTCAAAGATTCCATGGTAGTTGCCAAATTCTATGGTTCTTTTCATGAAGGGACCAGGGCGGGTGAGTTCAGTGAGTGAGAGCATTTCATCCACGTTGTTCAAATCGAGAGGAATTATTTGGCTCGTTCCCGTTTCAACTGTTGCTTTTGGAAATTCCCCCTGCCATACCATCTGATAGATGGTAAAAGTTCTTTCTATTTCCCAATGTTTTAAAAGTTGCACCTGGTCTTTGATCAGTAAAATCCACCTTCTGTCCTTGGAGATCTGGTGATATACTTCCTCCTGGTATTCAGGCTTCCAATTTGGCATACCCAGAAAAGGTGCGATTTCTTCGCTAAAAAATGCCACTTTTTGATTCCCTATATTTTTGGGTGCATCCCTGCCGGTCAGGGCATTATAGATGGGATTGTCGAGTGGGTGGCTCATGCATTTTTTTTATGGCGGCAAATTACCCAGGGAATTCACCACATCCAAATATTGGAGATTTAAAATCCAGGTTCCGAATAAAAAGGAATTTCCCTTCCTGAGATCATTAATTTGTCAAGATCCTTAATGCCCAAGGCAACCATGAATAAATCTAAATCGTTATATATCAATCCATTTCAATTATACTTTATTGTGGAAAGGAGAGCTGAAAAATTATTGGATTTTTGGGATTCCAATTCCCAATTGTACAGGATTACCTGTCATTCAGTGCTTCTATTGAATCATTTTCCCTCTGGTACCAATTCGCAAGAAAATAGAATCAGAACAGTTTCAATCATGAGGCTAAATCAATTTGAGATCTTTAGCAAACCAGCTCAAAGCAAAGATCACTGGAGCACAGATTGCACTGCAAAACTCAAAAGCTTTCAAAAATGCTCATTTTCGTTTGCGCTGCCTTTAGCCGAATTTCTTTTGCTTCTGCATATTCCTTTGAATTCCACCAATCATCGGCTCGCTGGGCAGACGGGAACTCTAATATCACCAGGATTTGGGAAGGCCAATTGCCTTCCAGGTCTCTGGTAAGTCTGCCACGAAGTAGATATTTTCCCTGGTATTCTTCCAAGGAAGCAGGAACTTTTTGCACATAATCTTTGAA
>JAJXYG010000152.1 GCA_021780705.1 Bacteroidota bacterium | reverse complement strand
GGGTGGCGATCCCGCTCATTCGCTGCATGCAGTTCAACACCAGCCGTTCACAGCTGAGGATGGTAGAGATCCGGGACCGGACCTCAAAGGCCGTTTGTCCTGCCTGCATGGTTTGCCCGTCCAGCCGGTGGATGGTGACCCGGGCCTGGGGGTCATAGAGGGCAAAAATCTTTTGGGCCACTTCGACTCCTGCAAGAATGCCCGCTTCCTTGATCTTTAACTCGGCCCTGCCCAGGGCCTCCGGATCAATACAGGCCTGGGTGGTGTGGTCTCCATCGCCAAGGTCTTCGCGGAGAGCACTTTGGACCAGTGCCTCCAGCCGCTCGTCAAAATCCGGGATCAGGGGGTTCATGGCGGGCAATTTAAGGGGATTTCCCCACTTAATCGAGGGGTGGGGAGATTTTCTTCGCCGGGTAATTCTACCTCTTGGGTATTGAGTTGCTTTCGCCCAAATAAACCGCTATCCTGCAATAATTTAAGGACCCTTCTATATAATAAAAGTATTTTCTGAAAGGCACTTCCGACAGGGCTACCCAAAAAAATTTAGGAAAATTTGCCTCCCGTATACACTTGTGTTTGAATAGTAAGGAAATAGCATTAGGTCTAAAAGAATCTTGTAGGGGGCTGGCAACCATGAACAAGTGTTGAAAGTGACTTTGATGTCAAGTTAATTTGAAGATCAGCTGCTCTGGTAATAATACCCCCTTCCTCATTATTAGAAGAAGAATCATTGTCTTGTAATTCCAAATTGATAAAATTGACTGGCCATTCAAGCACATATTGTGGTTAAATTGCACCAATATTATAAAAACGGCCATTAATCTGGTGCAAGGCAGGGCTGAAGGTGAACAGGCCTGGGTGGGGCTAAAATCGACCCGGCTAGGAAAGGGAACGACTCTTGCAGCCGAACCAGTTACTTAGGCCGGAAAAATATCCCAACTATTAAATGATATATCATTTTTACATTGAATTGCTGGAAAGTGTCCCCTTGGTCTGGAGAAGGATGGTGGTTCCGGCCGATTATACACTTTACCAATTACATATGACTATTCAGGGGGCCTTTGGCTGGGAAAATAGCCATCTCTTCCAGTTCTCCGAATCCGGGATCTTTGATATGGAAGTGTATGAAGAAATTATGGAAAGTATGGATTCAGAAAAAATATCCCATGACGCACTAACTACCCCGATGAAGAAAATTTTTTATAAGAAGGGGCAGCACTTTGTGTATGTGTATGATTTTGGGGATGCCTGGGCGCATAGACTTACTTTGGAAAAAGTCGAAGCGAAAAATCTGGATGGTCCCTGGTGCCTTGATGGCGCGGGCGCTTGTCCACCGGAAGATGTGGGCGGTATTTATGGATACCGCGAGATGTTGGAGGTTCTAAAAAAGCCACATCATAAGGAAAGGGCCCGCTATATCGAATGGCTCGGTCTGGTTCCGGGAGAAAAATGGGCAGCCCATTTTTGCAGTATAAGGGAAGTGAACAAAAGGCTTGCCTTATTGGATTTTGATAAATTTAAATGATCATTGAGCACCCTTAATAGAAAGCAACGCCTGAGACAGGCTGCCAAGTGGCTAGACCAATACAAGGGAAAAAGACCTGTTCACGGCTATTCCCGGCATTTTTCTGTCGATCTGATTTGTGCTATCATCGAATTGCGGATTATAGGCTATAGTGTCCCTGAGGAATATGAACTGGCTGTTCGGCGCTCACTTGCCGATAGAAACCTTCAGAAAAAGAAAAGACGTGAATCCAGGCAGGCTAAGGCAAGCTCAGTGGAGGTTTACAGCGATGCAGAATTTTCCTTTATTGCAGGTTACACTGAATGGGGATATCCATATGGCACCCTTTGGGACGAAAACGACAAACCGAATCCCGGATAGATAGCCCTTTTCACTTTTCAAACCGGAGCTCCTGGATGAGTTCCTTTCCTGCAATTTTTCGGATGAAAATAGTGGTACGGTAGGGGCCGCCCTGGGTGACCAGGTTGCCAATCAGATATTCAGATTCGGTATTTTCACTTTGGTGAAGCACCTGGAAATCTTTGATTTGGGTGGCCGAGAAAAAATCCCGAAGTACAAGGGTGGCCTGTTTTTTACTGTAGGAGCCGCTTTTGTCGGGAAGGGAAATTTGAACGGTATTGTCAAAATACTGGGCTACCCCGGCTGCTTCGCCGGATTTCAGGGCCTTGATGATCTCCTCCTCCGGATTGACCCAAAAAGAAGATAATAAGGTGAACAGCAAGGCATAAATTGGGATTTTTTTCATCATACTAGAATTTATGGCTTTACTTTTGCGCTAGGGCCGCAACGGGAACTTGGATTCTACATAAAAATAAACAATTTACCGATTGTACCTGATGAATAATTAGATTTGAAGCATGGAAACAAAAAAAGTAATACTGATCATTATGGATGGATGGGGTCTCGGGCAGGTGAAGTCCAGCGATGCCATCCAGCACGCAAAGGTGCCCTTCGTGGACAGCCTGTACCAGAAATACCCCCATACGACCCTGGTTACCTGCGGTCAGGCCGTGGGCCTTCCGGAAGGGCAGATGGGCAACAGTGAAGTGGGACACCTGAACCTGGGGGCCGGCAGAATCGTGTACCAGGAACTGGAACGGATCAATGTGGCCATCCGGACGGGAGAATTTCAGAAAAATGAGGCCCTGCTGCGCAGCCTCCATTACGCGAGGGACCACAAGAAGGCCCTGCACCTGATGGGTCTGGTCAGCGACGGAGGGGTGCATTCCCATATAGACCATTTAAAGGCCCTGACCACCCTCTGTAAGACCGAAGGGGTGGAAAATGTGTACATCCACGCCTTTACCGACGGCAGGGATACCGATCCCAAAAGCGGGATTCATTTTCTGAAGGACCTGCAGGATCACCTGGAAAAATCCACCGGCAGGATCGCCACCATTACCGGCCGGTATTATGCTATGGACCGGGACCGCAGGTGGGAGCGGGTGAAAGTGGCCTATGACGCCCTGGTCAGCAGGGCCGGCAACGTCACCACTGACCTGCTGGGTGCCGTGCAGAAAAATTACGACCGGGACGTGACCGATGAATTTCTCAAACCGATCATCAACGGCAACACCCCTGATTCCGGGATCAGGGAAGGAGACGCGGTGATATGCTTTAATTTCAGGACAGACCGCTGCCGGGAGATCACTGAAGCACTGACCCAGGAAGCCTTTCCGGATTTCGGAATGCATCCGATGAAACTGGATTATACCACCATGACCCTGTATGACCACAAATTCAAGGGGATTCATGTGGTCTTCCAAAAGGATGACCTTACCAATACACTGGGAGAGGTG
>JAJXYG010000242.1 GCA_021780705.1 Bacteroidota bacterium | reverse complement strand
CAGATGGTACTTATCCTTCCAATTATAAAATTGATATCTACCGTCCGGGAGTCAATATTACCTGGGATCAGGCGACCGCATTCAAGGCATTGCAATGGGAGCGCAGGCTGGAATTTGCGATGGAAAGCCCCCGGTTTTTCGATCTCGTGAGATGGGGTGTGGCTGCCGATACCCTGAATGCGTTTTTTGCGGTGGAAAAAACCCGGCATGCATTTCTTTCCAATGCACACTTTACGGCAGGCAGGGATGAGTATTTCCCAATTCCGCAGGAACAGATTGTATTTACCAACGGATTGTATACGCAAAATCCTGGCTACTAGGAGCGTGTAAAAATTTGTATATTCATTCATCCAAATAAGTGATGGAAAGATCCTGGTTGCTGGAAATGAAATCCAACAGGGTCTTTTCATCACTTATTCCAATCCAGCTTGTTATGAGGGTATTTCGATTTTTATTGCTTACGCTTATGGTATTAATTTCTCTTAGCAGGGATACAAACGGTCAGTCCTTCTATCATGAGCAGTACCGCCCCCAAATTCATTTTTCTCCCCGCGAGCATTGGACCAATGATCCCAATGGAATGGTATACTATAAGGGGCTTTACCACTTGTTTTTTCAGTATTATCCGGGCAGTTCAGTCTGGGGACCCATGCATTGGGGACATGCGGTAAGCAAAGACCTGATCCACTGGAAACAGTTGCCCATTGCCCTTTATCCGGACAGCCTCGGATTTATCTTCTCAGGAAGTGCGGTGGTAGATACCCATAATACTTCAGGATTAGGCAGTGCCTCAAACCCTCCGCTCGTGGCCATTTTTACCAGTCATGATCCTAAAAAACAACGCGCCCATGCCCTCGATTATGAAAATGAAAGCATTGCCTACAGTCTGGATGGAGGAATGACCTGGAAGAAGTATGCGCATAATCCGGTGTTAAAAAATCCGGGCATCACAGATTTCAGGGACCCCAAGGTCTTTTGGTTCGCAGCGGAAAAAAAATGGGTAATGACCCTGGCCACCCGGGATAGGGTCACCTTCTACTCCTCAAAAAACCTTACACAGTGGAAGCGGGAAAGTGATTTTGGCGCAGACCGGGGAGCGCATGGCGGGGTTTGGGAATGTCCTGACCTGTTTGCCTTGCAGGACCATGGAAAGACAGTCTGGGTGCTGATTGTCAATTTGAACCCGGGGGGGCCCAACAAGGGATCCGCCACCCAGTATTTTATCGGACATTTCGATGGACATCACTTTATCACCTCCCAAACCGAAACCAGGTGGGTGGACTATGGTCCTGATGATTATGCAGGAGTAACGTGGAACCATACAGGCAGCAGGAAGATCTTCCTCGGGTGGATGAGTAACTGGCTTTATGCCAACCAGGTTCCTACTACCCGGTGGAGAAATGCCATGACTTTCCCAAGGGAGCTTTCGATAATTCATGTGGGTGGGGTTCCATATCTGGCATCCACCCCTGTGCCGGAAATTCGGCTTATAGAGGAGAAGCCCTGGACTGCGAGCAGGGTGGAAGTTTCAGGAGGGCTCGATTTGGCTACACTGACAGCAGGCGTGCAATTTCCCTGTCTGTTGAAAATATCCCTGGAGCAGGCTGCTGATTTATCGGTAGTGCTATCCAACAGTAAGGGAGAAAAGGTAGTAATTGGTTATGACCCGGCAGCAAAGCAGTATTTTATAGACCGCAGGAATTCCGGGAAGACCGATTTTCAAAAAGATTTTTCATCCCTGGACACCGCTCCCAGGATAAGTACCTCTAAAGACCTTAGTCTTACCTTGATTATTGATAAGAGCTCCGTGGAACTTTTTGGAGACAAGGGACTCACCGTGATGACCGAACTGTTTTTCCCGAATACCCCCTATGAAAAGATTGAAATTAAATCAGAGGAAAAAAGGGTGGTTCGGCAATTGGAGTATGTACCCTTGAAAAGCATCTGGTAACTTGAAATTATTCATTTGAACCGAAAATATTAATACGATGAAGCGATTATTGTTTTTCTCCCTGTTGTGCCTGGTGGTGGTGGGAACCAGGGCTCAAACCAGCCAGACTCCGACCCCGCAATGGAGGCCCACCTATCATTTCACGCCCCTGAAATACTGGACCAACGATCCCAATGGTTTGATATATGTAAACGGAGTATTCAATCTGTACAATCAGCAAAATCCTTATGAAAATAAATGGGGACATATGAGCTGGGGCCATGCCACCAGTACAGATCTTGTGCACTGGACACATTTGCCCATTGCCATGTATGAGTCTATTCAGGGAGGAGATACCATCTGGAGATTTTCCGGTTGTGCCGTCATGGATAGACATAATACAAGCGGGTTTTGCAAGGGCGATAGCTGCATTGTGGCCATTTATACGGCCCATCAGCCTGACCTTCACCGGGAGTCACAGTTTGTCGCCTACAGCAACGACCACGGCATGCATTTTACCAATTACGATCACAATCCGGTAATTGATTTGAAAATGCAGCAGTTCAGGGACCCCAATGTCAGATGGAACAGCGAGTTGGGAAAGTGGCTTATGGTGGTGGCCATGCCCCTGGAGCATCAGGTGAGGTTTTATGCCTCTGCCAATTTAAAGAATTGGGATCTCCTGAGCGCATTCGGGCCGGCAGGGATTGAATCACCTGGGGTGTGGGAATGCCCTTCATTTTTTGAACTTCCCGTCCAGGGGGAACCCGGGGTACATAAATGGGTGCTGATGGCATCATTTGGCTCCAGGGGCAAGACCAGGATGCAATATTTTGTAGGAGATTTTGACGGTAAGAATTTTATAAATGACAACCCTGCCGATACCACCTTACTGGTGGATTATGGAAATTCTTTCTATGCGGCCATTCCCTGGAACCATCTGCCGAAGGGGCAAAATATCTACATAGGATGGATGGTGCCACCGCCCCAGGAAACATCCCCCTGGAGAGGCCAGATGTCTATTCCCAGAGACCTTGTCCTTAGGAAAACTGCGTATGGAATCCGGCTGTTTCAGCAGCCCGCATCCCTGATTGAAAAGGCACTACCCCAATTATCCGGCCACCATTTTGCCACCAAAACCGGAATCTCTCTGGAAGGCAGCCGGGAGGGAATGGTGCCTGAAAGTATTACCAATGGAAATTCCTACTGGATTGAAGCTTCCTTATCGGCCGGACCGGGAGTGGTAGCCGGATTCAACCTGGCTGAAAAATGGGATAGCCATCATAACCTGGTCCAGTGGACGCAAATTTCCTACGATCCATCACGAAGGGTGATTATAGTTGACCGCAGCCATTCCGGCACTGCCCGTCTCAGGGAAGGGGATTCCATCCTGACCATGCC
>JAJXYG010000381.1 GCA_021780705.1 Bacteroidota bacterium | reverse complement strand
TATGCTCAGTAAATTTTTTGGGATAAAATTCATAGGGGAATTAAAACATCTTGGAAGGGGAAAACTGATTTTGATCCTCGTGGGAATTTCCTGGCTCTCCCTCTTTGCCTTTGCGGTGACCCCTCCTCCCTATAATATCGTCTTTTTATTTACCAATGGGTTTCCCCTGGGAATTATTTGGGGAATTGTGTTTTCATTTGTGGAGGGAAGAAGGGCTACCGATTTTATTGGGGCCTCCCTTGCAGTGAGTTTCATCTTTTCATCCGGTTTTGTGAAATCGGTAGCCCAATACCTAAGGATTGACTTTCATGCATCAGACTGGTACCTTCCCTTTTTAACCGGGTTGGTATTTATACTTCCACTTCTGCTGTTTGTATACCTGCTGGAGAAAATTCCGGAACCTACGCCAGAGGATATGGAGGCACGGGTGATCCGGCTGCCTATGGATAAGGGGGAGCGTAAATCCTTTGTGTCCACCTTCGGTACAGGGCTCACCATTCTGGTAATACTCTACGTATTTCTTACCGTTTTCAGAGATATCAGGGACAATTTTGCTGCGGATATATGGAGGGAACTGGGATTTGGAAACCAGCCTGATGTGTTTACTTCTACCGAAATTCCGATCACCCTCATCGTACTGGTAATTATCGCCAGTATGATCCTAATCAAAAATAATCGAAGGGCCTTTGTAATTACCCACTACCTCATTATGGCAGGATTTCTGATCTCGGGAATCAGTTCCTGGATGTTCGTCCACCACCAATTATCCCCATTTTCCTGGATGACCCTGGTTGGATTGGGACTTTATATGGGGTACATTCCCTTCAATTGCATTCTTTTTGACCGGATGATTGCCACCTTTAAAGTGAATGGAAATGTGGGTTTTCTGATCTATATAGCAGATGCATTTGGATACCTGGGCAGTGTAGCGGTCATTATCAGCAAGTCGTTAATCAATAGTACACTAAAATGGGCCACCCTCTATTCCCATGGAGTAATATACCTGTCTGTGGTTGGGGTATTTGGGACCCTGGTGGCCTTGCTCTATTTTACAAGAAAATTTCCCCGGTCCAAACGCTCCATGGCGAAAGAACCCGACCTGGTGCGCGTCAATTATGAGACCCCGCTTAATTATCAGTAAACTGATGAATTTATGAACCAATCAGCTATAATTGTAGGATCAGGTATTGTAGGATTGGCGGTAGCCAGAGCGCTGTCTGTCAAAGGGTTTCTGGTGACGGTGGTGGAGCGCCATGGTCGGGCTACGGGTGCTTCAGTCAGAAACTTCGGCATGGTTTGGCCTATCGGCCAACCCGGTGGAAAACTTTATGAGCGGGCGATTGCTTCCCGGGAAGTCTGGAAGGAAATTTCAACCGATGGAGCTTTTCCAATTGATAATTGTGGCAGCCTGCACCTTGCCTACCATGAAGATGAATGGGGTGTCCTGCAGGAACTGGCGCAGGAATTCCGTAAGGAGGGGCGACCGGTGGAATTAAAAATGCCTGATGACATCCTGGATAAATTCCATGGGGTCAATTCCGATAAGTTGAAGGGAGGATTATTCAGTGAGACCGAGTCGATCGTGGATCCTCGTGTAGCCATTGGACATATGCCCGCATACCTCTCGGAGAAGTATGGAGTCCAATTCATATGGAACCGGCTCATAACCAGGGTAGAGCCCAATAAAATATGGAGCGGAGAAAATTGGATGCAGGCAGACCTGATCTTTATTTGTTCGGGTTCAGAACTGGAGGCGCTTTATCCTGAAGCGTATAGCCAATTATCCCTCACCAAATGCAAACTCCAGATGATGCGTTTCACATCCCGTGAGCCCGGGTTTCGAATTGGCACTTCGCTTTGTGGAGGCCTTTCACTGATTCATTATGACAGCTTTAAAGTGGCACCTTCCCTTAATACACTTAAGGAAAGATATCAGCAGGAGATGCCGCAATATCTGAAAGCGGGCATTCATGTGATGGTTTCTCAGAATGGAAGTGGAGAGTTGACGGTAGGGGATTCTCATGAATACGGACACACTTTTTCCCCTTTTGATGATGCCGGTATCAATCAGCTTATTGTGGATTATCTCGGCACCTTTGCCTTTAAGGACAATTGGATTCTTTCACAGTCATGGCATGGAATCTATCCGAAAATGCCCCAAGGCCAAACGGAAGTCTTTCTCAATCCTGAGCCAGGAGTATTTATCCTGAACGGTTTGGGGGGAGCAGGGATGACGTTATCCTTTGGTCTCGCCCAGGAAATCGTATATTCTCTTTGATTTTTCAGATTTGAGGAGGGGAAAGGTTATACAGGTTCTGCATCCCGGACCAAACTCCCATGCCAGTAGTTATTCCAGCCTGCCGCTGTCCATTTAGGGACCCGACTGATTTGATGCTAATCTTTTGAAGTGATTAGTAATGGCAGGAACAACTGAGACGGTTCTCCTTTACCTGCTCCATCCTGATTTTAAGAATTATCGAACGGGAAAACTTTCAAATTCCTGGACAATGGTTTCAGTTTGGGGATCACAGACTGGGTGGTTGCCTTCGATTTCTTCGCTTTTCAGCTCCATTCAGCGGTATCGATATTCCATTTCCACTCAGAATAAGGCCTGCCCGCTTAATATGGGTGCTGCTGAGCGCAGAGATCACAATTCCCACTGCGGAAATTACTCCGCCAGTGACCGTCAATGGGGAACCTCCATGAATCCGTGTACCGAGAAAGGTGGTGCCTCCTCCAATAATTCCCAAAAATAAACCGGTATGCAATTGCCGGTCAAAACGAATCATTTCACTGGACGCCCCATCCAGTCTCTTTTCAATTTGGGCAATTGAGGTGTCTTTCACCTGTGCAATGGAGCAGGCTGGTACAGCCAGCACCATCAAAATAAGAAGTGTTTTGAATTTCATAAGTGGACGCAAAAATAGAGGTTAAATGGAAATCTCTTCAGGATATTTAGGGCCTCTAAAAAGGGAATCAGAAAGTGTCAGCGCCTGTGGGGATAAAAAAGAGCCCCGAAAAATCGGGGCTCCTCCTAAAAACCAGGATCCTTTTCCTGCCAAAGATGTCAGGGGCGGCACTTATCTCCAATCGCGATCCCTGTGTTCCCGGAAATGTTCGTGACCATATCTTTCATGTTCATGGGAATATTCTCCACGCCTATACCTATCCCAATCCTCTCTGTCTCTATTGGTGTAGTAGTCGTAGTGGCCATACCCATGATCCTCGTTTCTTTGGTTGTAATAGTCATGGTCCCTGCTTTGAAAGTTTGCGTATCCGTTTTGGTCACGGTTCGGGTACTGCTGGCCGTAATCGGAGTACTGACGTTGGGAATTTCTCGCTTCAC
>JAJXYG010000385.1 GCA_021780705.1 Bacteroidota bacterium | reverse complement strand
TTGCCTGCGCTTCAAAACCTCCTATCACAATAGGTAAACGACGAAGTCCGTTCACTTCACCCAATACAACCGCATAGGAGTGAGTCTGGGTAATACTATGAGAGAGGGCAACTATTTCCAATTCTATTTTCTTCATACCATTCCCTGGTTTTAGATACTATATTGTATTAGGCAAATATATAAAAATTAAACCCTTATTTGACTGACGGTCGTTCTGTTTCATAATGAAATCACGCGGGAGTGCGAATACCCTGACCCTAGCCTGCCTGTTTAAGTTTCAGGATGGCTTCTGTCATTTTAGGGACCACCTCGAAGGCGTCTCCTACAATCCCATAATCGGCTGCCTTGAAAAAGGGCGCCTCGGGGTCTTTATTGATTACGACAATTGTTTTACTCCGGTTAACTCCTGCAAGATGCTGAATGGCCCCTGAAATTCCTATGGCAATGTACAAATTGGGTGCGATGGTGAGTCCCGTTTGGCCCACATGCTCATGGTGAGGCCTCCAGTCACTGTCGCTCACCGGCCGGCTGCAAGCTGTGGCGGCACCGAGTGCATGGGCAAGATCCGTGACGATATTCCAGTTTTCTGGTCCCTTCAAACCTCGCCCCCCGCTGACTACAATATTGGCTTCGGAAAGGGGCACTTCTCCAACCACCTTTTTAACCTCCTTGATTTTGATAGAAGGAGTGCCTGATTGGACGGTTACTTTTTCAACCTGGGCTGCAGGCCCCTGATCAGTTACCGGGTAGCTATTGGTATTTAAAGTGATAATTTTAATATCGGTTTTTATGGATACACTGGCAAATGCTTTTCCGCTAAAGACCCCTCTTTTCACCACAAAGCCCTCCTTTAGGTCCGGCAGGTCAACAGCGCCTGTCACCAGGCCCGCTTTCAGTCTGACGGACAACCTTGGCGCAACGGCCTTCCCATTGAAATTATTAGAGAGGACGATGACTTGAGCACCTTCTTTTTCGGCGAGTTCCGCAATTGCCTCGCAATAGCGCACCGAATCGAACTGTGCCAATTCAGGCTGGTCTGCAGACAAAATCTGCCCGAGCCCGTATTTACCCAAACCTGCAAGGTCTGTATTCACGCTGCCCAATACCACTCCCTTGGCCTGGGTATTCATTAATTCGGCAATCTTCGCCCCATAACAGGCAGCTTCAAAAGAATTCTTCTTGATTTGACCTTCGGCCTGATCTAAAAAAACTAGTACACTCATATAACAATCATTGAAATGGAATAATTAATTTGTCAAATAAGGTGGGTTAGAAGACTTTGGCTTCTTCATGCAGGAGCCTGACCAATTCCTCAGGTTGATCTGCCGGAACGAGTTTTACGGATTCCTTGGGAGCGGGTAATTCAAATGACTCTGTGACCGTAAGTTCCGGTACCTCAATTGGATCGATTACTTTAAGGGGTTTAGTCCGGGCACCCATGATCCCCCTGATATTGGGAATACGCATCTCTGCCATTCCTTTATGGCTGCTGATAACCGCAGGAAGGGTCACCTCATCTATTTCCTCTCCTCCTTCAATTTCACGGGTAACAATAGCCGCACCCCCATTCAGCTCAAATTTGGTGGTCAGTGATACAAAAGGCAATTGCAACAATTGCGCGAGCATGCCCCCTATTACCGAACCATTGTAATCTATGGTTTCTTTACCAGTGAAAATCAGGTCGTAATTATTTTGCCTGGCAACTTCTGCGATCTGGCTGGCGATATAATAACTGTCTTCGCTCGCCGTATTGACCCGGAAGGCTTCATCCCCACCGAGGGCCAGCGCTTTTCGGATGATGGGATCGGAATCTGGTCCTCCCACATGAATCAAATGGATCGTGACTGAAGGATCGGCCTCCTTGAGTTCTATGGCTCTTACCAGAGAATACCATTCGTCATAGGGATTTATAATGAACTGTACCCCGGAGGTGTCAAATTTCGTATTGTTATCCTTGAAAGCTATTTTTGCGGTGGTGTCCGGAGTTTTGCTAATGCATACGAGAATCTTCATTGATTTGCACAATTTTAGAATACCAAAGATACTAAGAAAGGACTCGAAAAAATAATCTGATGGATAGAATTGAGCAACTTCTGGATTTAATGAAATCGAGTGATCGGGATAGCTTTTTACAGCATGCCCTGGCACTAGAATACATTAAGGCGGGTACTGATTCAAAGGCGGAAGTGCTCTTTTTTGAAATCCTGGAACAGGACCCGGGGTATGTGGGATCCTATTATCATCTTGGAAAATTGCTGGAACGGGCGGGGAGATCCGCAGAGGCCATTTCCGTATACCAAAGAGGGGTAGAGGAAGCCCAAAAAGCGAAGGATCTCCATGCTGCATCAGAACTTCGTGGCGCACTGGAAAATCTGGAAGAGGATTTTGACAGCTAATCAAAAAAATTATGGTTCTGCTAAATGAATTCCTGGAATATATCGGGGAACAGCACCTCTTTCAAAAGAAAGACCTGTTGATTCTGGCAGTAAGCGGAGGGGTGGATTCTATGGTCCTGGTCGATCTTTGTGCCAGGGCCGGACTGGATTTCAAAATTGCCCACTGCAATTTTCAATTGAGAGGCAATGACAGTCTGGGAGATGAGGCCCTGGTCTCTACTTTGGAAGGAACCTATCACACAGAGGTGTTCCTCAAGCGTTTTGAGACCCGGGAATTTGCAGAGGCAGAAAAACTCTCCATCCAGGTAGCAGCCCGCAGGCTGCGGTATGGTTGGTTTAATGAACTGGTGCTTCACCAAAAAGCGGTTATAGAAAATTATAAGGGGGTTTACCTTGCTACTGCCCACCATCTTAATGATAATGTGGAAACCTTGTTGATGCATTTCTTCAAGGGGACAGGGATTAAGGGGTTGGCAGGGATTCCGGCAAAAAATCAGTCCATCGTCAGGCCATTATTATTTGCAACAAAAAAGGACCTCCTGGCGTATGCCGACCAATACCAGATTCCCTACAGAGAGGACGCTTCCAACCGATCTGAGAAATATGTACGCAATTATTTCAGAAATTCCCTGATTCCTTCAATCAAGGAAGTCTTTCCAGCGGTGGAGGAGAACCTGGCCCAAAACCTCAACAGGTTTATCCAGGCAAATGAATTGTACCAACAGGCAGTAGATGTTCATAAGGCAAAACTGATGGTTGAAAAGGGGACTGAAGTACATATACCGGTTCTTAAGTTATTGAAAAGCACCCCACTAGAAACGATACTCTTTGAAATCCTGAGTCCCTACGGGTTTTCCTCCCACCAATTGCCAGAAGCCATCCAGCTCATGAAAAGTGAATCCGGAAAGTATATTGCCTCACCTACACACCGGCTTATTCGACACAGAGATTGGTTG
>JAJXYG010000040.1 GCA_021780705.1 Bacteroidota bacterium | reverse complement strand
AACAAGAGCGGTCACCTACAACCTGCTTCATCACAAAGCGATTGCGCTCCTGCTGGTGGCACTGGGGTACTGGCTGCAAAATGATATTTGCACCGCCAGTGGCATCCTGTTATTTGCGCACAGCAGCTTTGACCGGATCTGGGGGTATGGACTTAAATATTCCGACAGTTTTTCACATACCCATCTGGGTTATATAGGAAAAGATGCCACTTAAGTTTTCTTTGTCCGGATCCGTTTGCGGATCCGGCTCATACTTACCGGGGTAATCCCCAGGTAGTTGGCAATATAGTGCTGGGGAATCCTCTCGATGATTTTATGGCGGTGGCTTTCCAGCAGATGGAGGTAGCGTGCTTCGGGGCTCTCGGTAAGCAGTCCGACCATACGTTCTTCCAGACCGATGGCCAGGTATTCTGCGATCTTTCTACCCAATCGTTGCCAGCCCATACTGCGTTCAAACAGTTCCGTCAGCACCGGATAAGGAAATTCAATATAACGCACCTCCGTCAGCGCCTCGATCGTCATTTGGCAGGCAGTGCCGGTAATACAACTGATATAGGCACTCATGAGGTGGCCTTCAAAATAAAAGTAGGTGGTCTTTTCCTCTCCGTCCCGGGTGTAGTACTGCCGAAGGGACCCTTCCAGCACAAACCCAACTTCCCTGGCCTTCTTTCCTTCCTTTGCGAACAAACCGCCCTTTCCCAATGTTTTGAATTCCATGTGTGGAACCAGGAGGTTCCAGTCCTGCTCACTAAGGGGGCTGAATTGGTTGAAATGTTGTTTGAGCAGTGGGGAATCCATAGTTCAAAAATATAATTATTTTAAAGATGGGATGGATGAGCAAATTCATTGAGTCTACCTATGATTTCCGGATGAAATTCTCCAGGCGCACCGGTTTGGGGATTCAGATTACGGAGCCTAAATCACCTTCAATGCCTCCGGTGGATTTTTATTCGCTGAAGGCAGTTACCAACCAGGGATCTGAATTTTCCTTCGAGAACTGCAGAGGCCGAAAGGTATTGCTGGTGAACCTCGCCAGCAAATGCGGATTTACCCCTCAGTACAAGGAACTCCAGCAATTGCACCTTCAAAATGATTCACTCATGATTTTGGGATTTCCGTCCAATAATTTCGCAGGGCAGGAACCTGGCAGTGATGAAGAGATTGCCCGGTTTTGTGAAATCCACTACCAGGTTAGTTTTCCGATATTTAAAAAGGGTGAGGTCAAGGGCCCCTCGAAGCAGCCCGTCTATCAATGGCTTACTGATCCCGGGCGCAATGGCTGGAACAGCCAGGAACCCGGCTGGAATTTCTACAAATACCTTGTTGATGAGACCGGAAGGCTGGTAAAGGTGTTTTCCTCTTCGGTTTCTCCTTCCGATATAGAGCTAGGTTGAAGAGAAGTAAGGGACTTCAGTACTATACCGGACACTTTTCGTGGTAATTGATAAGCTCCAGCGGCACCCTTTCAAATTCGTAGCCATCATATTTGGCCACAATCTCGTCTAGTACTTCCAGGATGGCATCTATTTCTTTAAGAGTGACCAGTTTCAGCCGGAAATCCTTGATATGGGGAAGCCCTTTGAGGTAATTGGTATAATGCCTTCTCATTTCGTAGATGCCCACGATGGGCCCTTTCCACTCTACAGACTTTATCAGGTGCTTTTTACAAACCGCCACTCTTTCCTGCACGGTGGGAGGGGGAAGTAATTCTCCGGTCTCCACAAAATGGGAGATTTCCCTGAAAATCCAGGGATAGCCTATGGCTGCCCTACCAATCATGATCCCGTCCACTCCATAGCGGTTCTTATATTCAAGTGCCTTCTGGGGGGAATCAATATCGCCATTACCAAAGATCGGAATCCGGATCCGGGGGTTTTCCTTGACCCTGGCAATCAGGGTCCAGTCAGCCTCTCCCTTATACATCTGGGTCCGGGTACGGCCGTGGATGGAGAGGGCCTGTATGCCCACATCCTGAAGCCGCTCGGCCACCTCTTCAATATTTTTGGTTTGCTCATCCCATCCGAGCCGGGTTTTAACCGTCACCGGCAGCCGGGTACTTTTTACTACCGCATCCGTCAGCCGGATCATCAGGGGTACGTCCTTCAACACCCCGGCTCCGGCCCCACGGCAGGCCACCTTTTTGACCGGGCATCCGAAATTGATATCCAGCAGGTCAGGGTTGGTAGCGTCGACAATTTTTGCCGCCAGGGCCAGGGAGTCTTCATCTCCCCCGAAAATCTGTATCCCGACCGGTTTTTCGTAATCGTATATATCGAGCTTCTTTTTGCTTTTGATCGCATCGCGGATCAATCCTTCGCTGCTGATGAATTCCGTATACATCAGGTGGGCTCCACTATCCTTGCAGATGGCGCGAAAGGGCGGATCACTCACGTCCTCCATGGGTGCCAGGAGCAGGGGAAATGCAGGAAGGTCGATATTTCCGATTGAAGGCATTGATGTTTAATAATTTATCGAATCATCCGGAGATCAAATTCCCGGAATCCGTTACTAATTTTGGCCGTATTTTTACACCGCCAATGGCTGCAAAATTACATACTAAAATTTTCAGTAGATGCATCCCGACCGGAATTCAAAAAATATACCCTATCCTGCCCAATTCGCGATTCTCATTGGCCTCGCCGGGGCAGGCATGATCCTGGGGACCATACTGTCCCTGGTAGTATGGCTGGTCATGACCGGAAGGTCCTTTGCCGACCTCCCCGCCCATATGCTGGATCCGGGCAATTATAATGTGATCATGGTGATGCAGGTCGTTTCCACTTTCTTTATGTTCCTGGTGCCCCCGGTGATGCTTGCGGTGATTGCCTACCGGTATCCCAGGAGGTTTTTGGGGATGCATTCCGCAATCAATTTCAGACAGGTGGTGCTCGTGCTGGCGATCCTGCTGCTTACCTTTCCCCTTTCGGGGGCCCTGGGTGAAATCAACCAGATCCTGCCCATTCCCCATGCCTGGACCGTAAAATTCAAGGCTATGGAACAGGCCCGGTCTCAGCAGGAAGCTGCCCTGATTCATATCAGCACCTTTTCCAGATACCTGATCTCCATGGTCATCATTGGGCTACTGCCCGGATTTTTTGAGGAGTTGGCCTTTCGCGCCGGGCTTCAAAACGTGCTGACCCGATGGTTTAACGGACCGGTGGTAGCCATCCTGATTACCTCAATCTTGTTCAGTGCGGCCCACTTCTCTTATTATGGCTTTTTGGTGCGTATGGCCCTCGGCGTGATCCTTGGGTTGATTTATTATTTCAGCGGGAACCTGTGGCTGGGGGTGCTCTTTCATTTTCTATATAACGGATTGCAGGTGACAGCCTTATACCTCAGTACGGAGTCA
>JAJXYG010000053.1 GCA_021780705.1 Bacteroidota bacterium | reverse complement strand
CAGGAACCTCGGAGTCTCTTCCCATACCTCGGTTGATGCAGTCCGCAGCTATTATGATTCGATCATCCGCTACCTGGTTTACGGCAATGTCCTGAAAAATAATACCTATCCTTTAAGCGTAAGCGCCGAGAGGCTTTCCCAGGCGCTGCATATAGCCGAACATGTCAAAAAGCTGGGAGCGGACGCCGTAGCCCACGGAAGTACAGGGGCAGGCAATGACCAGGTCCGTTTTGACATGGTCTTTCATATCATGATCCCCGGGATAGAAATCATTACCCCGATCCGGGACCTGAAACTCTCCCGGCAGCAGGAAGTGGAATATCTGAAGGGCAAAGGAGTCGAAATGAATTTTGAAAAATCTGCCTATTCCATCAACAAAGGACTGTGGGGTACGAGCGTGGGCGGAAAGGAAACCCTCACCTCCCATGGGATGATCCCGGAAGAGGCCTGGCCCACCCAACTCAGCCGCACCGACAGTCAGGAAGTAGTCCTCCACTTCGAAAAAGGAGACCTTACCTCATTAGACGGGAAGTCCTTTGGGCATCCTACTGACGCCATCCGATACCTGCAGGGAATTGCGGGAACCTTTGCCATTGGCCGGGACATCCATGTCGGAGATACCATTATCGGAATCAAGGGGCGGGTAGGGTTTGAAGCGGCCGCCCCCATGGTCATTCTCAAGTCGCATCATGCCCTTGAAAAGCATGTGCTCACCAAATGGCAGCTGAACCTGAAAAGCCAGTTGGCAGATTTTTACGGAAACTGGCTTCATGAAGGCCAGGTACTGGATCCGGTTATGCGGGATATTGAAGCCTTTTTGCAATCCAGTCAGCAACAGGTCACCGGGGACGTCTTTGTGCAATTGATGCCCTACCGCTTTCAGATCAGCGGAATAGAATCACCATACGACCTGATGAGCAGTCGCTTTGGCAAATACGGGGAGATGAATACCGGTTGGAGCGGAGAGGACGTCCGGGGCTTCAGTAAAATATTTGGAAATCAAACCGCGATTTTTCACGCGGTAAAAAAGGCCGCCGATGAAAAAGAAAATTAAGGTAGGCATTATAGGCGGGGCAGGATATACCGGGGGAGAATTGCTCCGGTTGCTGGTCAACCACCCCGGGGTGGAACTGGTTTTCGTTCAAAGCAAAAGCAATGCAGGTAAACCCATCCATTCGGTCCACCAGGACCTGGTCGGAGAAAGCGACCTGGTTTTTGCAGGAGAACACCACCATGATATTGACCTGCTGTATCTCTGCGTGGGACACGGGGATTCCAAAAGGTTTCTGGAAGAAAACGAGATACCCGGTCACATCCGGATCATTTCCCTATCCCAGGATTTTCGCCATAAAGACAAGTCCCGATTCAAGGGAAGAACTTTTGTCTATGGGCTGCCTGAGGTACACCGGGAACAGGTTCGTAAGGCAGAAAATATTGCCAACCCGGGTTGCTTTGCCACCTGCATAGAGCTGGGCCTGGTGCCCTTTGCACATGCGGGCCTGCTGCAGGATGTGTATACCACAGGGATCACCGGTTCCACCGGCGCCGGTCAGGCCCTGTCACCCACCTCCCACTTTTCATGGAGAGAAAATAATATTCAGGCCTACAAGACCCTGACCCACCAGCATCTTAGCGAGATCGATGAGGTGCTCAATGGTTTTAAAGGAAATGCAGCGGCCATTCACTTTGTGCCCTGGAGGGGCGACTTCACCCGAGGAATATTTGTGACCTCCCAGTTTAAATGTGAAAAGCCGCTTTCTGAAGTGTATGCACTCTTTGAATCCTACTACCAGTCTCACCCCTTTGTAAGGGTGAGCAGGGAGAGCGTATTTTTAAAACAGGTAGTCAATACCAACAATTGTTATATCCACCTTGAAAAGGCGGGAGACATTATTGTAGTGCATTCCGTCATAGACAACCTGCTCAAAGGTGCCAGCGGACAGGCAGTCCAGAACATGAACCTCATGTTCGGGCTTGAAGAAACCGCCGGACTGAAATTAAAAGCCAATTACTTTTAAATGAATGCTTATGAAACTTTTTGATGTATACCCCGTGCAGGATATCAATATCGTGAAGGCAAGGGGTTCCCTTGTCTGGGATGATAAAGGGACTGAATACCTGGATATGTATGGCGGACATGCCGTCATCAGTATTGGACATACCCATTCTCACTGGGTCCATCGAATCGAGCAGCAACTGGAAAAAATAGCCTTTTACTCCAATTCCATCAGGATCCCCCTGCAGGTGCAACTTGCCGAAAAACTGGGTAAGGTGTCCGGAAAGGAAAACTACCAGTTGTTCCTGTGTAATTCAGGGGCAGAGGCCAATGAAAATGCCCTCAAACTGGCCTCTTTCTATACCGGCAGGAAAAAGGTGGTGGCTTTCACCAAGGCCTTCCACGGAAGGACCTCCCTGGCGGTAGCCGCCACAGATAATCCTTCGATTGTAGCCCCGGTGAACCAGACGGACAATGTGGACTTCCTTCCTTTCGGAGATGAACAAGCGCTGCAGCATTATTTTGATAAGCAGGGCAGTGAAGTATGTGCCGTAATCATTGAAGGAATCCAGGGAGTAGGAGGGATCCATGTAGCCCCGACGTCTTTTCTGCAGCTGGTTCGCAAGTTATGCAGTCAGCACGGTGCGCTTTTTATAGCAGATTCCGTCCAATGCGGTTATGGGAGGAGCGGTAAATTTTATTCCCATGATTATGCCGGTGTAGACGCCGATATTTATACAATGGCCAAAGGCATGGGAAACGGGTTCCCGGTGGCAGGGCTGTCCATTTCAGGAAAGATTCCTCCCAAATATTCCATGCTGGGGACCACCTTCGGGGGCAATCACCTGGCTTGCGCCGCCGCACTGGCAGTGCTGGAAGTGATCGAAAAAGACCAGCTAATGACCAATGCACAAAAGATCGGAGATTTTCTGATGAATGAAATAAAGCAGATCCCCGAATTGAAAAATGTGAGGGGCAGGGGACTCATGATTGGCTTTGATGTGCCTGAAGAATTAAAGGAACTCAAGAAGAACTTGCTATTGAAGCACCACATTTTTACCGGGGAAGCCAAACCGAATGTCATCCGGCTGCTGCCCTCTCTGGCCCTGAGCCAGGGTGAGGCGGAAAGGTTTTTAAAAGCCTTGCGCAGTGAGGTGTCTTCCCTTTCTCAGAAAATTTCAGAGGCGGCGGTATCCTGACCTAAACTTTAATAACTTTATTGCTCAACTTTGCATAAGAAAAATTTTTTCAAGTGAGTCAATCATTTTTTCTCTGAATATCGGTTTGGAAATAAAATCATTAAAACCAGTGGCAATAAATTTTTCTTTATCGCCCGGAAGAACATAAGCCGTAACAGCTATAATCGGAATGTTTTCATA
>JAJXYG010000387.1 GCA_021780705.1 Bacteroidota bacterium | reverse complement strand
TGGCGCTTATTTCAGCACCCAGTCCTCCACCCTACCGGCAGCCATGGCCACCAAGAATCTGACTCTCAGACCCTGGTCCATTGTCACCAAAATACTTTATGACAAGGATACCAAAAAAGCCAAAGGAGTGGAAGTACTGGATGCGGAGAGCAATAAGACCTACCAGTATTTCTCCAAAATCATTTTCCTGAATGCGTCCACCTTCAATACTGCCTGGATCCTTATGAATTCCGCAACCGATATATGGCCGGATGGGTTGGGCAGCAGCAGCGGGGAACTGGGACACAACGTGATGGACCACCACCTCGGTGTAGGCGCAAGCGGCACCATGGAAGGATACGAGGATAAATATTATTATGGCAGGAGGGCCAATGGTATTTATGTTCCGCAATACCGCAACATCCTGGGTGACAAAAGGGATTACCTCCGTGGATTTGGATACCAGGGCGGGGCCAGCCGGGAAAAATGGAGTCGCACCATTCCGGAACTGAGTCTCGGTGGAGATTATAAGGATGCTCTTGCCGAACCGGGAGAATGGACCATGGGAATCGGAGGATTTGGAGAAATCCTTCCTTACCATGAAAACAAGGTGACCCTGGATAAGAATAAGAAAGATGCCTGGGGACTTAATGTGCTGGCTTTCGATGCGGAATGGAAGGAAAATGAAAGGAAGATGCGGATTGATATGAAAAATGACGCCATCGAAATGCTGGAGGCCGCAGGGGTGAAAAATGTACAAGGTTTTGACGGGGATGGTACCATGGGCCGTGGAATCCATGAGATGGGTACTGCCCGGATGGGAAAAGATCCCAAAACCTCCGTACTCAACAAATGGAACCAGGTTTGGGACGCCCCAAATGTTTTCGTAACGGACGGTTCCTGTATGACGTCCACCAATTGCTGCAATCCTTCACTTACCTATATGGCACTCACCGCCAGAGCGGCAGACCATGCAGTAAGTGAACTCAAAAAGCAAAACCTGTAAACGAAATTCATTTTTCACCTGAAAAGACTACCGAAATGAAAGAAGAAAACAAGAATAAAACCCCAGGACCTAACCGGCGCGAATTCCTGAAAAATACCGGTCTGGCCGCTGCAGGGTTCATGATCGTACCACGACATGTCCTGGGAGGAAAGGGGTTTATTGCCCCCAGTGACAAACTCAATATTGCCAGTATCGGAGTAGGAGGAAAAGGCGGCGATGACATTGCCCACTTTTTCAAAAGCGGGAAGGCCAATATCGCCTATCTCTGCGATGTGGATGACCGCAGGGCTGCACTTTCTGTGGCCAACTTCCCGAAGGCAAAATTCTATAAGGACTGGAGGGAACTCCTGGACAAGGAAGCAAAGAATTTTGATGCGGTATCGGTATCCACCCCGGATCACACCCATGCTGTAGCGGCCTATTCCGCAATGGAACTGGGCAAACACGTGTATGTCCAAAAACCCCTTACCCACGATCTTTACGAAGCAAGGGCACTGACCAAGGCTGCCGAGAAGTTCAAAGTGGTCACCCAGATGGGCAACCAGGGATCATCCGGGGACGGGGTAAGGCAATTGCAGGAATGGTATGATGCCGGAGTCATCGGCGACGTGCATACCGTGTATTGCTGGACCAACCGGCCGGTATGGCCGCAGGGAATTCCCTGGCCGGCTTCAGATCCCAATGTCCCCAAGGAATTGGACTGGAACCTCTGGCTGGGCACCGCCCCATATAAAGATTATATAGACAATCTCGTTCCCTTCAACTGGAGGGGATGGTGGGACTACGGAACCGGCGCCCTCGGAGACATGGGATGCCATATTGTTCAACCCGCCTTTGCCGTGCTGGATCTGGCTTATGTGAATTCTGTACAGGCCAGTGTTGGCAGCGTGTATGTAGGTGAGTTCAAAAGAGCCTATTACCCCGACAGTTGTCCTCCTTCCAGTCATGTCACCATGAAATTTCCCAAGACGGCCAAAACCAAAGGTCCGGTAGAAGTACACTGGATGGACGGGGGGATCCAGCCTGAACGTCCGGAAGAACTGGGACCTAATGAAGTCTTCGGAGACGGTGGCAATGGTACCCTTTTTATTGGTACCAAAGGAAAAATGATGTGTGCCACCTACGGTGCCAACCCGCAATTGCTGCCCACCAGCAGGACCAGCCAGGTACATGTACCTCAGGAATACAAGCGTGTTCCCGGCGGGGCTGAAGGCCACTATGCCCAATGGGTGGAAGCAGCCATTGCAGGATACGGAAATGCCTACCTGAGCTCTCCCTTTGAACTGGCAGGCCCACTGACCGAAGCCTTGCTGATGGCCAACCTCGCCATCAGAGGATTCGACGTCAGGGTGCCCAAAGCGGACGGAAAAGGATTTGACTATCCGGGCCGTTATGTCGAATTAAAGTGGGACAATGACCAGATGAAGGTCACCAATGTAGACGCAGTAAATCAATTTGTTAAACGTAATTACCGGGAGGGTTTCGGTGTTACCATGTAATCATTAAAACTTAAAACTATGAACAGAAGAGAAGCCGTTCAATATATTTCACTGCTGGTAGGCGGTACGGTCATCGGCGGCAATTTTTTCCTCCAGGGTTGTAAGAGCAAGACCGGAGTATCCATGACTTTCACCGATGCGGATGTATCACTTCTTGATGAGATCGCTGATACTATCCTGCCAAGCACCAAGACCCCAGGAGCTAAAGCAGCCAAGGTGGGCCAGTTTATCACCGTGATGGTCAATGATTGTTACGAAGCACCCGACCAGAAAATCTTCCACGAAGGATTGGCAAAAATTGACGATGCCTCCAACAAGAAAAACGGGAAGTCATTCCTGGAAAGCACCCCCCAGCAAAGGCACGACCTACTAATGGACCTGGAAAAGGATGCCAGTGACTACCGCAAGAAGATGGCCACGTATTATCAGTCACTCACCGATAAGGAGAAACAGGACCTGGTTCTGAAGAAGAATTTCACCGGGGAAGATCCCATGGAAGTAAAAATGAGGGAATTCCCTAATTATTACTATGTAATGCTCAAGCAACTTACCCTTCTGGGCTACTTTACCTCAGAAATCGGTTGCACCCAGGCTATGCGTTACGTGGAAACCCCGGGAAGGTTCGATGGCTGTATTCCCTATAAAAAGGGAGACAAGGCATTTGCGCTTTAGCGGGCATAGTAGCTTCCAAAGTTTTATATACCGGCAATTACATAATTGCCGGTTTTTTTGTGCCCGTTCTCAGGAAGTTGGCACCACGAGGCACCTCTTGTATAGGCAGGAATTTATCCCGAAAGGTTTTCTTTAACATTTTTTGGTAGCATTCTTGTTTTGTCAGGAATAAAGCACATCAGAATGGGAAGAATTCTCCGGGCATTAATCATGGTTTGGGCACTAATGGCATGGACCAGTTGGAGCAGAAGAACC
>JAJXYG010000214.1 GCA_021780705.1 Bacteroidota bacterium | reverse complement strand
GATGATTGGCAAATTGCCAAAACAGCCATAAAGGATAACGATCCCCAGTTGATTTTGCTGGACGTATTCATGAAAGGTATCGACGGACTTGCCGTCTGCCAGCAACTGAAAAGGTCTCCCTTTACCCGCCATATCCCGGTCCTGCTGTTTTCCGGGTATCCCCATATCGCCGAAAAGGCCATAGATGATTACGGTGCAGATGATTTTCTCGCCAAACCCTTTGAGGTGACGGAATTACTCGACAAAGTGCAGTCAATATTATCTTCGAAGGGAATAACTGTCTGAATCTCAGGAAATCTGTGATTTCAATAACATTTCAATGGTGCTGCAAGGTATGAGCAGCGGTTTATGGGTAATATTCAGTTTAAGGGCCCCCTGACTCATTTCATAATTACCCTTAATGAGGTTGGAAAAGACCGATACTTCAAAATTACCGGACTGAAGGTCTCCGGTGAAGGTACCTTGCTGGCTTTCCACAGCGGTGCGGGCCTTGGACAAAATTATTTCCGGATCCCCGGAAATCGGGAAGGTAAAACTGCATGAACTCATGGCTCAAAATTAGGTGAATTATTGCGGTTCAGTTTAAAATAGATTCTCTCCAGGGGGGCATATAAAATAGGTCTGGAACTAGGTATGGGTAGCTGTGTAAATTAGGCACCGGCAGGTGTAGATAAAATTGCTCAACAGGAACCCGGATACTTTGTGAGAACCCATATAATAAGGAGACTCAATACAGGGTCTTATCCTGCTTTGCGGCCCATTGTGCAAATACCTTCAAGGCCTCCTGCCTGCACAGATTTACCACCGGGATCTTACGATGGGAGAGGTCCTGGCCCATTTCCTGGTAGATCATCGAATCATCGAATCCAATCGAAGCGGCATCCTGGCGGGTGTTGGCAAAAAAGACGATCCTGGGCCTTGCCCAATAAATGGCGCCCAGGCACATCGGGCAGGGTTCGCAGGATGAATAGATCTCACAATTTTCCAGCTGGAAGGTGCCCACGTGCCGGCACGCATTACGAATGGCTACCACTTCGGCGTGAGCCGTCGGATCATTGTCCACCAGTACCCGGTTATTGCCCCGGGCGATTATCTCATTATTTCTTACTATAATGCAGCCAAAAGGGCCGCCTTCATTTTGCTCAATAGATTTTTTGGAAAGGGCAATTGCCTCTTTCATGAACCTTTCCTCATTGGTCATATAATAAGGGGTTTAGGGGATTGAAACTACCTTTGAAAATCTAAACCCCTAAGTTACCAGATATTTGAAATTGGGTTGATAATTTTTAGGGCAGGTTCCCACTTAAAGTAATACCGATGGCAAAGGATATTTTTTCGCTGCAGTCTGTTGGGTATGCTAAGTACCGTCCAGGCTATCCGCACAAAATTTTTGAATTTTTAAGTACCCTGGCCCCTTCCGCGAACGCTGCCTGGGATGTGGGCACGGGAAACGGCCAGGTGGCGGTGGGGCTTTCCGCCCACTTTAAGGAAGTGCTGGCTACGGATTTGAGCGGGGCCCAGATTGAAAATGCAGTAAGGAAAGGGAACATCACCTACCTGGTAGAACCGGGGGAGGAGTGCAGTTTCGCTTCGGACCGGTTTGACCTGATCACGGTAGGGCAAGCTCTTCACTGGTTTGATCTGGACAGATTCTATCCCCAGGTGATACGCACCCTGAAAGCCGGGGGTATTTTTGCCGCATTAGGCTATGGGTTGATACAGGTGAATCCGCAGGTAGATCAAGCAGTTTCCATTCTTTACCGGGAAATCCTGGGTGCCTTTTGGGACCCGGAAAGGACCCATGTAGAAAATCACTATAGGACGATCCGGTTTCCCTTTAAAAGTGACATGCGGGAATTTTCAATTAAGGCTAACTGGGATTTGGAGGATTTAACGGGATATCTGAATACATGGTCCTCAGTAAGGCATTATATTGACCGGATAGGTAGTGACCCGGTGGCAGAATTTAAGGGGGAATTGAGGAAGGCCTGGGGGAAAGGTCCAAAGCAGATTTACTTTCCGGTATTTATGAAGTATGGGAAGAAAGTGGGATAGGGACTACTTGCCAGCCCGGTGGCTTACCGAATTGTGTTGGGTGCCCTGAACAATCTTTCTGCATTTGGGAGAACCACAATTACAAATGAAGCTTTCCATCTCCTCATTGAGAAAAGCAGCATAATCCAGGGTGAGTTCTTCATGAGGAGCAATTGGCCTGAGGGCCACCACATCCAAGCCTATATATTCGGTATTGGGGTCACAGGAATGATTCTGCGGGGCCCACCTGGAAGGGTCTCCGTCCCACAAAATATATACTTCCGCGCTGAGCGGCCAGGCATACCTCCTGAAATTCTCCTTTTCTTCCTCATTCCAGTGATCGTCTACATATTTTTTGGTTACCAGCCTGTGAGGTCCTTCTTCACCCCTGAAGATCACCTCACCGGGGGTCAGGTGGGTGGTAGCATAAATGCCAAATCCTGAAAGTGAATTGCCTTTGACCATGAATTTCTTCTTCTTTTGCTGGTGGCGCCAGATGCCTTCGGCGATGATCCTTTCAAGAAAGCCCTGCTTCCCTTCCTTTTCATGGATCAGGATATAATCCGCGGAGCCTTCATAACCCTTGTCATAAAATACCGAACAGGTGAAATTTATTTCCAGAAAGAAGATTTCGCCCTGGTCGTTAACCCGAAAATCCATTCGGGCATATCCCACCCCGTCAAATCCACGGAATATTCGGGCAGCACTATCCTTAAGGGCATTTCCCAAATCGGGTTCCCTGCAGGGGATATTGCACTCCTCATGAAGTTCAGAGGTCTTAAGAGAATAGGTTTTAAATTCCCTTCCCTTGGGGAATACAAATTCCAGAGGATTATAGACCATCGATTCATGGCCGGGACAGGCTTTTTTAACCACCAGGACGGTAAATTCTCTCCCGGCGATGTATTGCTCCACCAGGATTTCCTGGTAGTCCTGAAGGAGGGAGGATATCTTGGAGTTCAAACCCTCTTCGTCATGGACCAGGGATTGGGCATCTATACCCAGGCTGTCACCGGCTTTTGCAGGTTTGATGAACATGGGGAAGTCCAGTTTATCCATTACTTCCCGCGCCTGATCCTGGCTTTTCACCAGAACGTAGGCAGGGGTCTTTACTCCGCAGGTATAGGCCACATATTTCATGAGTACCTTGGTAGGATCGTATAAGAGCGCGCTGGGACCCGTATAGGGAAGACCCAGCATATCCATTGAATGAATCACATCGATGGAGGGAACCGACCATTCCAGGTATCCTTCGCAAAGGTTTATATATATGTCATAATTTTTCCTGCGCAACTCCTTTAACTGGCGATAGGTTGAAAGCTTATTGAGAAATACATGGTCCACCTCGTCACCTGGCAGCAGTTCCCTGAGATCCCGGG
>JAJXYG010000020.1 GCA_021780705.1 Bacteroidota bacterium | reverse complement strand
GATGACGCGGCAGGGGTGTGGGCCTCCGGTCAGTTACTGGCAGGGAGAAACCTCATGGATCGAATAAGATCAATTAAGGTTTGATCCTCAATTGAATTGGCGTTTCAATATTTCGATCGGAGCTCTTTTGCCTGGATGATACAGAGGCAGGTATGCAGGAGGTTCTCTTGAAGTCTGCCAGGATGGTTTATCTTGCTGCACGGTATTCTTAAATCTCTAAATCAATTGTTAATGAAGGCAAAGAATTTATATGACAGGCTGGCTGAAAAATATTTCAAAATCAGGTTTGACAGGACCAAAAAATTAATTCCCAGATTTAACAGGGAGCTGGAAATTTCAGAGATAAAGAAGTTGTTTCCGGATCCCAATGAAGCGCACCAGTATTTCCATCATTATTTCTGGCACCTGGCTCCAGGGTGGCTCAGGGAGCATAGATCGTATTTTTCCAAAGAACGGAGGGCGTTTGGAGAAGATGCTTTTCATGCGATGTGGTATTTGATTTTTAAGCAAATGAAACCTGTAAAAGTCCTTGAAATAGGGGTGTACAGAGGATCCACCCTATCGCTGTTTTCTTTGCTTTCTGAAAAATTTGACATAGGGTCCGAAATTCACGGAATCAGCCCTTTTACGGCTGCCGGAGATTCGGTAAGTAAATATTTGGATACCATTGACTATTATGAAGACGTAAAGACGAATTTTCAATATTTTCATCTTCCACTGGCGCACCTTCACCGGGGGTTTTCAAATGAAGGTGCGATGGTTGAAATTATCGATTCTACAAAGTGGGATTTAATATTTATTGACGGGAATCATGATTATGATATTGCAAAGGGGGATTTTCTGACCTGTTCGAAAAATCTAAAAAAAGGGGGCCTGATCGTATTGGATGATTCGGCTCTTGAAAATGGATTTCGGGCACCCTTTTATTCAAGTGCCGGCCATCCCGGACCTTCCAGGGTCGCTTCAGAAATAGATCCGGCCGAGTTTGAAGAAATTCTTTCAGTAGGCCATAACCGGGTTTTCAAAAAGCTGTAAAATGGAGGTAAAGTATTTTCCATTCCAGCCCCATTGTTTTGCTTTCGGGGGATTTGACTTGCAGATGCTCAATACCCTTGAAGCGGTCCGCAATGCAGGAGTAAATGCAGAAAAGCTCGATGTGTGGAGCAGGGATGCGGATTTTGAGATCCTACATATATGGGGAATGGGCCCTTCCAATTTTGATGTTATCGATTGGGCCCGTAAAGCAGGAAAGAAAGTGGTGGCTACCGTGTTGCTGCCTTATCACGACACCCTGCGGTCCCTTCTGGGGTATTTCTACCGGTGGACCCTGGGCGAGGGACGCCATCTGATCTCCCACCTGAAAGCGGCGGATCGGGTCGTAGTGCTTAATGAAGGACAATCGAGGGTGTTGCAGCGGTTTTATGGGGTAGCGAAGGAAAGGATCTGCATTATACCCAATATCATCGAATCTGCCTACTTTGAACCTCCCGAATTTGATTTCAAAGCCCATTACTCCATAGAGGATTTTGTCCTTTGCACTGGAAATATCTCTTACCGCAAAAACCAGCTTAATCTGGCCCGGGCCTGCGTTGACATGAACCAGAATCTTGTCCTGATCGGAAATGTCCTGGACGGCGCTGAGTCCTATGGGCAGGAACTTGAAAAACTCATTCGGGACAATCCCCGGATCCTTTGGATCAGGGAACTGCCCAAGGCCTCCGGGGCCCTTATAGGGGCCTACCATGAGTGTCGGGTCTTCGCCCTTCCCAGCCGCAATGAGACCCAGCCCATCAGTGCCCTGGAAGCAGCTGCCATGAAAAAGCCGTTGGTTTTGATGGACCGTGCCTATGCCCGCCAGCAGTTTTACAAGGGCGCTTTTCTTTGTCATTCTTCCTCTCCGGCGGACATCCGCCGGGCTTTGGAAAAGGCTTTGGGAAAAAAAGAGGAGGGAGAAACGGGTCCGGACCTTACGGCCTGCACCGCGGCAGAGGTGGGTGCCCGGTATAAGGAATGTTACCACCAAATTTCAAAATAGGAGGCTCAGGGCATTCTTTTCAACTTGAAAAAAAGCAGGAGAATCATCCCCATTAATAAGATGAAATCGGCAATTACCGCGAAGACCAGCGCAGTCTTTAGTCTTCCCTGCCGGATTTTCTGCATGGGGTAATCGGCCGGGTCAATGACCTGGAGTAAAGGAATGCTCCTTAAATACTGAAACCGGGCTACTTCCAGATCTTTAAACATTTCTGAATAGGCTGCTGCATAGACCTGGGAATTGCTTTCCTGTTTGATCAGGGGTACCTGGGCATTTTCAAAAGCGGTATTCAGGTTGGCATCCTGTATGGCTGCTTTTTGGGACACCGCGGAATCAAATTTGTTCTTCATGCTGGGCACACTTCTTTCCAGGATATCCAGGGTTTGGCGGGCCTTCTTGCTTCGAATTTCGGTATAGAAGTTATTGGTCTCATGAATGAGTCTGTCGGTAAAATCCTTGGTAAATTTCTCTGACGTACTGTTTACCAGCAATTCATAAATATTCAGTCTGGTATCAGGTCGCCTGGCCACGATCCGGCTTCTTTTGAATAACAGGTAGGTATTATACAGGACACTGTCCTGGGCATAACTGAAAGCGGATCGGGGCTCCCCGGGGGGGAAATGGATCCCTTCGGTATTACCCTTTTTCCAGGATGGCTGTTGCTGCAGGAAGTATTCAATCAGGGTCACTGGCTTGTGATCAAAGGTGTCCACGGAAAGAAGGGTGCTTTCAACAACCCGTCGGCTGAGGATGATCTCCAGGATATTGTCCCCGGAAAAGATATCCTGGGAGCCTCCCAGGGAAATTCCGAACTGGGCAGCAAGTCCGAGGGCTGCCGACCCCCCCACCTGGGAACCTCCCTCATCGAGTGCAAAGGACAGGTAGCTTTGATAAGTAACCTTCTGGTAGCGGGCATACAGATATCCGGCCAGACCGGCTAACAGGGCCAGGGCAACAAATACTGGCCATTTGCCGAGCACATATCTGAAGATTTTCCGGAGGTGGTCGCTTTCAGAATATTCACCGGAAGATTTTACCGAATCTGTTTCCTTCTGGTCCATACTTTATGGCGGGTTGATTGACTTTAAAGTTTAAGAACGTTGATAATCACTCCGAGGGAGGATACCAGCAATGCAAATTCTCCCACACTCATCTTGCTTCGGGTAACCTTGGCTTTCTGGGGCACATAGATCTCTGAACGGGCAGTCACGTCAGGATAGCTCCTGAAAAACAGGAAATGTCTTACCGAAGCCACCTTGCCGTCCGGATAGATCACCAGGGCACCTGATTTTCTTGCGTAGGCGGTAAAATTGCCGGCCTGCTCCACATAATATTTGAGATTTTCTCCCGGTTTGAAGGCTACGATAGTGGGGAAATATACTTCT
>JAJXYG010000139.1 GCA_021780705.1 Bacteroidota bacterium | reverse complement strand
ATGGAACCAAATCAAGGACTATGAAAACAACAATAAATACTCCCTGTACTTCCTGCTGACCCGCAATCTCGTGCTGAGCGACGAAGAACTCAAGGACCTGATGGAATATGTGCAACAGGGCAATGACCTGTTTATAGCTGCAGATTATGTGGATGTCAGGTTGCTGCAGGATCTCAACTGCCATGAGGACCGGACCGCAGGGATCCTCGATGAAACAAAGGGGACGATGCACCAGACCCAGGTGCGAATGGCCACCGATGACAGTGCCTCCGAACCCCGATACAGCTATTTTTATTTTCCCTTCCTGAATTCGCTATCGGGATTTGATACCTCTTTTGCCCGGGTATTGGGATTGAATGAAAAAGGACAACCTGACTACGTGGTATTCTTTTCCGGAAAAGGGCGCATATACCTGGATGTGGCTCCAAGGACTTTTGGAAATTACTTCCTGTTATCCGGGATCAATTACCACTATTTCGAAAAAGTCATGTCCTATCTTCGCACTGATCCCAGTAATATTTATTGGGATGAATTCTATAAAAATACCCATGTGGACAGCAGACATAACCGGGGGGATGATTCCACGGATTTTTCGTCCTTGAACGTCATCAATCAGAATCCGCCCCTTCGCTGGGCCTTCTGGCTGGCGCTCCTGGGCATGCTGATTTTCCTGGTGTTCAACCTGAAAAGAAAACAGCGCCTCATACCGGTGATCAAACCCAATTTGAATACCACTGTCAATTTCACGGAAACCGTAGGCAGGCTTTATCTTCAAAAAGGAAATAACCGCCATATCGCTGAAAAGATGATCACCTATTTTTTCGAATATGTCCGCAACAAATATTTTATCGGCACTTCAAACCCCAATGAAGAGTTCCTGCACCATCTGGCGGGCAAGAGTGGAAGGCACCCGGAAGAAATCAGGAAATTGGTGGACCTGATTGCATTTGTTCAGGGCCACGATAAGATAAGTGACGAAAAACTGCTTGAATTAAATATGGAAATAGAAAAATTTTATAAAATTAAAAGCTGATGGACGAAAATTTATTTGAACAAAGACTGGACCTGAAGGAATTCAGCGCTTCGGTGGTAGCGATCCGAAGTGAAATCGCCAAGGTGATTGTAGGCCAGCAGGAAATGGTGCATATGATCCTGATCGGCCTTCTTTGTGACGGCCATATCCTGATTGAAGGGGTCCCGGGGGTGGCCAAAACCCTGACTGCCAAACTGGTGGCAAAGATCATAGAAGCTGATTTTTCCAGAATCCAGTTCACCCCGGATTTGATGCCGAGTGATGTGCTCGGTACTTCGGTATTTAACCCGAAGGAAGCGGATTTTCAATTTAAACGAGGTCCGGTATTCGGCAACATTGTCCTGATTGACGAGATTAACCGGGCACCGGCAAAAACGCAGTCCGCCCTCTTTGAGGTGATGGAAGAAAGGCAAATTACCATTGACGGGTTCACCCATGAGATGGGATTTCCTTTTCTGGTTCTGGCTACCCAGAATCCTATCGAGCAGGAAGGCACCTACCGGCTCCCGGAAGCCCAGCTGGATCGTTTTTTATTCAAGATTAATGTGAAATATCCCACCCTGGAGGAAGAAGTACAGATTTTGCTGAATCAGCAGGGGGCTTCTCAAAATACGCTGCTGGAAGGGGTACGCCGGATACTGACCACGGCCCAGATCGCGGCATACCGGGAAGTAACCCGGAAAATACTGGTAGACAGGAAGCTTGTGGAATTCATTGCACAGATTGCGCAGGCTACCCGGAACTCCTCTTCATTATTCCTGGGCGCTTCTCCGAGGGCCTCATTATCAATCCTGAAGGCTTCCAAAGCTAATGCCGCCATACATGGCAGGGACTTTGTAATTCCCCAGGATATCCTGGAGATCGCAACCCCGGTGCTCAGGCACCGAATCATACTCACACCGGAAAAGGAAATGGAAGGAATCACCCCGGATGAACTTATTCAAAATATCATCAGCAATATTGAAGTGCCCAGGTAAGATCGAGGTAATTTATCTGCCTATGGGGTGGAACCGGGATCTTTATTCCTTTTAGGGGCAATTATCGAGACAAAATGCATTTATTAAAAAAATATATCGGCGACCTCTTCCTGCCAACCAGGTTCTTTGTCATCCTGACTGGCTTTATTGCGCTATTTATCATGGCCTTTTACCTGCGGGCGATTTTCGGGGTGGTGGTGATCGGATGCATGGCCTTCATGGCACTGGTGGCGGCAGATTATGCCTTCCTGTTTTTTCCGCGCAAGGTTCCCGTGGCACGCCGAATCACTGCTGGCAGAATGAGCAACGGGGATGAAAATATAATAGAGTTACTGATCAGGAATGAATACAGGTTTGCCGCCAGGGTGACGGTAATTGAAGAGCTGCCAGCACAATTCCAGGATAGAAAGTGGAAAAGAGAAATCTCGGTTTCCCCGACCCAGTCAGCCAGGATCACCTATCGCCTTACTCCCAAACAGCGTGGAGCTTATCATTTCGGGGATATTCACCTGATGGTGTCCACTCCGCTGGGACTGTTGATCAGGAGGTGCACTTCCCCGGCAGCTGAGGAGGTACCGGTATACCCGGCTTTTATGCAGCTCCATAAATATGAACTTTTTTCCAACGCCATCCTTCAGACAGAAGGAGGGGGACACCGGATGCCTAAGATCGGGCAGAGCATGGAGTTTGAACAGATAAAGGATTATGTAAACGGAGACGACATCCGCCGGATCAATTGGAAGGCGACGGCGCGAAAATCCAATCTCATGGTCAATCACTTTGTGGATGAAAGGTCACAACTGGTATATTCCATTATTGATAAAGGCAGATTAATGAAAATGCCATTTGGAGGGCTTACCCTGCTGGATTATGCTATCAACAGCTGCCTGGTCCTGAGTAATGTATGCCTGAAGAAGGGTGACCGGGCGGGAGTGATTACCTTCTCGAACACCCTGGGCAGCGTGCTGGCCGCAGACCGCAAGGCCACCCAAAACGAACGCATTCTTCAGCTCCTGTATAACCAAACCACAGATTTTCTGGAAAGTGATTTCGAGATGCTGTATCTCAAGGTCCGCAGCCTGATCAAAAACCGCAGCCTGATCGTACTTTATACGAATTTTGAATCCATGTCAGGTCTGAACCGGCAGCTGGAATATCTTCGCGCCATTGCGGCGCATCACCTGCTGCTGGTGGTATTTTTTGAGAATTCAGAACTGGATTCCCTGACCCTGTCCCATGCGAGCAGTATTGAAGAAGTGTATATCAAGACCACGGCTGAAAAATTCGCATTTGAAAAAAGACTGATTGCCCGTGAACTCATGAAGTATGGAATTCTTTCCCTGCTCACCTCACCTAAAAAATTAACCGTAAACGCGATCAATAAATATCTGGAGCTCAAGACCAAGATCGGAA
>JAJXYG010000175.1 GCA_021780705.1 Bacteroidota bacterium | reverse complement strand
GCTTCTGATGAGATGTATAAAAGCGGGTTGATGTCCCAGAAGGACTATATCACTGCTCAGGAGATGTACAAGCAGGCTGAGGCACAGTATGCCAGGTCCAGTGAAGTGTTGCAGATCAACGGGGGTAACTCCAACGGAGAATATGTCATAAGGGCCCCGATCAGTGGATTTATTGTCGAAAAACAAGTCAATAACGATATGGCCATAAGGGCTGATAATTCCACCAGCCTTTATACAATCTCCAACCTTAAGGATGTGTGGGTGGAAGCCAATGTATATGAATCAAATATCAGCCAGGTGCATAAGGGTGACGAGGCGGATATTACGACCCTTTCCTATCCAGGTCGGGTTTTCAAGGGAAAGGTCGACCAGGTGCTCAACGTGTTGGATCCCACCAACAAGGTGATGAAAATTAAAATCATTTTACCCAATCTGGATTATGCCCTAAAACCCGAAATGTTTGCCAGTGTCTCGGTGGTGAATGACAGGAGAAGCGATGCACTATGTGTCCCTGCTTCCTCTTTGATTTTTGACAATAGCGAATATTTTGTCCTGGTATACCACAGCCCGTCGGATGTAAAAACAGTTCCCGTCAAGATCATCAGTTCCAACGCAGGCATCAGCTATGTCACGGGTGATATTCAGCAGGGAGATAAGGTCATCGCCTCAAACGGGATCCTTATTTACGCAGCCCTGAATAATTAATCTCCTAAAATTCACTCCATGCTGAAAATAATTAAATCAATTGTCGCTTTTTCCCTCAAAAGGAGGTATTTCATTCTGTTTGCAACCCTGGTTTTGCTGGTGGCGGGTGTCATCACTTTTGAGACCATGCCCATTGAGGCTTTTCCGGATGTGACCAATACTGAGATTACGATCATTACCCAGTGGCCGGGAAGGAGTGCCGAGGAAATAGAAAAGTTTATCACCATACCCATTGAAATCTCAATGAACCCGGTGCAGAAGAAAATCAGCCTCAGATCCACGAGTATATTCGGATTGTCCTATGTGAAACTGGTTTTTGAAGACGGAGTCACCAATGAGGAGGCGCGAATCCAGGTTAATGACCTGATTCAGAACGCAGACCTGCCTCCCGGAGTTTCTCCTTCCATCCAGCCACCTACCGGCCCTACCGGAGAAATTTACCGGTATACCCTTAGGAGTAAGGTGCGCAACGTACGGGAATTAAAGACACTTCAGGATTGGGTAATTGACCGGCAATTGCGGTCGGTACCCGGTGTGGCAGATGTGGTGAGTTTCGGAGGGGAAACAAAAGCATATGAGATCAGGGTCGATCCTGGTAAACTCAGCAACCTGGGCATTACCCCACTGGATGTATATAATGCGGTAGCCAAGAGCAATATCAATATCGGAGGTGATGTCATTAATATCAACAACCAGGCCTACGTGGTACGGGGAATCGGACTTTTGAATGATATAAATGAAATCAAAAATATCATTGTCCAGAATGTCAACGGGATTCCTGTATTGGTAAAAGACCTGGCGGATGTGGAAGTATCCAATCTGCCCAGGCTGGGACATGTAGGAAGAACTGATGGACTTTATGATTCCTCGGGGGTCAGGAAAATCTCCGATGAGGACGATGTAGTGGAAGGGATCGTGCTGATGCGCAAGGGGCAGAATCCTACGATCGTCATGAAGGCGCTAAAGAAAAAAATTCAGAAACTTAATGATCAAATACTTCCTCAGGATACGAAGATGGTGCCCTATTACGACCGTGAAGATTTGATTCATTATGCCACCCATACAGTGCTCCATAACCTGATTGAAGGAATTTTGTTGGTAACGCTCATCGTGTCCCTGTTCATGTTTAATTGGCGGACTACGCTGATTGTATCGATTGTAATCCCCCTTTCCCTCCTTTTTGCCTTTATATGTTTGAGATTGATGGGGATGACTGCCAACCTGCTTTCCCTGGGTGCTATAGATTTTGGTATTATCATAGACGGGGCAGTGGTCATGGTGGAAGGGATATTCGTGGCTCTGGATCTCAAGGCGAAGGGAGTGGGAATGGATAGATTCAATAAACTCTCCAAGTTAGGAATGATTAAAAACAAGGGAGCAGAATTAGGGAAAGCCATTTTCTTTGCGAAATTGATCATTATTGCGGCCTTGCTTCCCATCTTCTCCTTTCAAAAGGTGGAAGGAAAATTGTTTTCTCCTCTTGCCTACACACTGGGATTTGCCTTGCTGGGGGCACTCATTATCACTCTGACCCTGGTACCAGTTTTGATTTCCCTGCTCATGCACAAGAATATCAAAGAAAAACATAATCCTTTTGTGAATGCAATGACCGGTTTTATGGTGAAAGGGTTTGCTTTCACGACACGGCATAAAAAGACTTCAATATTCATATCCGTTGTGGTAATTGCAATCGGTCTTTTCTCATTTAAATTCCTGGGTTCCGAATTTCTTCCCGAATTAGATGAAGGGGCTATTTGGCTGAGGGTGCAGCTTCCCTATAGCGTGTCCCTTGAAAAATCGGTAGAAGTGGCCAAGGAGGTCAGGGAAAAGGTAATTTCGTTTCCAGAGGTGAAGTATGTGGTTTCCCAGACGGGAAGGCCCGATGACGGGACGGATGTCACCGGATTTTATAATAACGAATTTGATGTAATATTATACCCTGAAGACACCTGGAAACCGAAAATTACCAAGGGGCAACTTATTGACAGCATGAATCGGAAGCTCTCAGTGATACCGGGTGCGGACCTTAATTTTTCTCAACCGATTACCGATAATATTGAAGAAGCCGTTTCTGGAGTAAAGGGTTCGATTTGTGTAAAGATATTCGGGGATTCTTTGGATTACATGGAACATAAGGCTGAACAGGTGTATGACGTATTGAAAACTGTAGATGGAATTGCAGATCTTGGCGTGATCAAAAATATAGGGCAACCCGAGTTGGATATTGACCTTAACCAGCAAAAGATGGCCCTCTATGGAGTTGCCACAGCAGATGCAAATGCGGTAATTGAAATGGCTATTGGAGGAAAGGCGGCAACGGAATTATATGAGGGGATTCGCAAATTTGATATTCGCCTCAGGATTCCTGAGCAATACCGAAAGTCAGAAGCCGATATTGGCAATCTGATGGTCCCTACCGAAAGTGGCTCCAAGGTGCCGGTCAAGGAAATTGCCAATATCACCACTAAAACGGGTCCCTGCCTGATTTTTCGGGATGGTAATGAGAGATATGCCGCGGTAAAATTTTCAGTCAGGGGCAGGGACATGGGTAGCGCGATCAAAGAGGCACAGGCAAAAATGAAAGCAAGGGTTCATCTGAAACCAGGATATTCCATGGTTTGGCAAGGAGATTTCGAAAACCAGCAGCGGGCCACCAAAAGACTTCAGGAGGTGGTACCTATCAGTTTGCTTTTGATCTTCCTTCTATTATTTAGTATGT
>JAJXYG010000087.1 GCA_021780705.1 Bacteroidota bacterium | reverse complement strand
CGTTGGATATTGGAAAGGAGCGGGACTTTCTTTAATGCTGGACCTGTTTGCCACCATACTTTCAGGCGGACAAGCCACCTTCCAAATCAGCCAGAAGGAAATTGAATCCGGACTCTCCCAGGTTTTTATCGCCATCGATCTGGCAAAGGCGACTCCATACGGGGGAATCACCCGGGCCATATCATCTGTCCTGGAGGATTATAAAAAATCGGTTCCCGCAACCGATTCTGACCGAATCGTATATCCGGGGGAAAGGGTACTTGAAACCCGGAAGCAAAATTCCAGGCTGGGCATACCGGTCCTTTCCCTTATCTGGGAGGAAATCCTCAGGCTCTAAGCCCGCACAAGGAGCCGGGGTAAGTGCCCGACGTATGTGCCATTTTCCAATTAGTGCCTGGCAGACAATCTGGTTAGCAGAAATGCCTCCTGCGGTTTCAGCGATGAAGAAAGGGTTGCCACCATTTTTCCTTATATCTTTACTGCGCCAAAAATTGATTTGATTGATTCTTTAATAAAAGAGAAATTGACATGGGCCCCGAATTTGAAAGCCACCTTATTCCATATTCAGTTACCGGTAAGTTCAAGGAAATAATTTTGCAATACCTTGAGGGGAAAGAGGATATAAGGTCGTTCTTTTCTCTTCCGGTAAGTTGGGAGGGAATGGAAGCGGCCATTGCCCAGAGAAAGAAATTTCCGGTGGATCGTTCCTTGCTCGTGTCTGCACTTCGGGCCCAATACCAGGATATTGATCCGGACCCCGCAGTGCTTGCCAATATTGAAGCCCTTGGGGATGAAAATACTTTTACCATTTGTACGGCCCATCAGCCCAATCTGCTTACCGGTCACCTGTATTTTATCTACAAGATACTGCATACCATTCGGCTCGCTGAATCCCTGAGCGATCGCCATCCGGGATACCAGTTTGTGCCGGTGTATTTTATGGGCAGTGAAGATGCCGATTTTTCAGAACTGAATCACCTTTATCTGGATGGCAAAAAATATAGCTGGGAATCCGGCCAGACAGGTGCATTCGGACGGATGAAGGTAGACGCAAATTTGCTTAAACTGTTGGATGATATTTCGGGAAGACTGGGAGTGGAACCCTTTGGGAGTGAAGCGATTGAACTGCTCAGGTCCTGTTTTCAAAAGGGCTGTACCTTAGAGCAAGCCACCTTCCTACTCGTACATGCCCTTTTTCGCCAGTACGGGCTGGTAGTCTTTCTGCCCGATAATCCTGTCTTCAAAAAGGTGGTGGTGCCCATTTTCAGGGAAGATATTTTTGAAAGGAAGTCTTCCCGGATTGTCCAGGATACCCTCGCCCGGATGCAGCAGCATTTTAAAGTGCAGGCCCAGCCCCGTGATATAAACCTGTTTTACCTGAAGGAGGGGCTTCGCAACCGGATCGTGGCGGTGGAAGACCATTTTGTCATTCACGATACGGACCTGGTTTTTGACCGGACCCAAATGGAAAATGAGCTTCAAACCCATCCGGAGCGTTTCAGCCCGAATGTAATCCTGCGGGCGCTCTTCCAGGAGATCCTGCTTCCTGACCTGGCCTTTATCGGTGGGGGAGGAGAACTTTCCTATTGGTTTGAGCTCAAAGACTTATTTGACCATTACCAGGTGCCTTTCCCGATGCTGGTACTGCGCAACTCTTTTCTGGTGGTAGAGGAGAAATACCGACTGCTGATGGAAAAACTGGGGATTTCTGCGTCGGAACTCTTTCTGCCGGCCCAGGACATTGTCAATGCCCTCATTGGCCGCGATACCCACCTGCACTTAAGCATTGAACCTGAAATCTCCCAGATGCACGGGCTATACCGTACCCTCAAAGAGCGGGCTGCGGCCATAGACACCACCCTGGTTTCACACATTGAAGCATTGGAAACTGCTGCGACCAACAAACTTTCAGGATTGACCACCAAAATGCTGAGGGCCCAGAGAAGGAAGATGACCGACGAGAAACGGCAGGCTGAAAAATTAAAGACTGCCTTATTTCCAGAGTCCAATTTGCAGGAGCGTACTGAAAATTACCTCCTGCCGTATTCGAAGTGGGGACCACGGTTCATGGAAGTACTTTTTGATTATTCACTCAACCTGGAGCAACAATTTTGCGTGCTGATCGAAAAAAGCCGACCTTAGGGACCCGCACTTTCCGGTTATTTCTTTTGGGTCTTTTCGAGTTGGGATGCCTTTTCTTCCACCATCCGGGACATTTCATTTTTAAATTCCTGGAGTCTTTCGGCGAGCCGTTCATCGGTTACCGAAAGTATTTCGGCAGCCAATATTCCGGCATTCTTTGCGGCGTTCAGGGCCACCGTGGCAACCGGAACCCCGTTGGGCATTTGCAGAATGGACAGAACCGAATCCCATCCGTCAATGGAGTTGGATGATTTGATGGGGACCCCGATCACGGGCAGGGTGGTCAGCGAGGCTACCATACCCGGGAGGTGGGCCGCGCCGCCTGCTCCGGCAATAATTACCCGGAGACCCCTGTCCCTGGCCGATTTGGAATATTCCACCATCCGGATGGGGGTCCGGTGGGCGGAGACAATAGTGAGTTCATAAGGAATATCAAAATCCAGTAATACTTGGGCTGCGGCTTCCATTACCTTCAGGTCACTGTCGCTGCCCATGATGATTCCCACTAGTGGTTGCATGCCTTTTTATTTGTAAGCAAAGAAACATAATTTTCCCGGATTTGGTCCAGCGGAAAGAACCTTGTAAAAAATAGACCTGGCCACACAGTTTTTTTAAGTGATTGTCGTCTAATACATTTTCTGTTTTGTTTTTTTCGGCAAGACATATTTTCAAATGAGGATCCAATTAAATTGGGTTTCATAAAAATCGGTATCATGGGCTTTAGGTCACACTGGATAATTAGGTATGGAACGCTGGGGATGGTTTCCCTGGGACTGGTTTGCTGCAAAAGCAAAAGCTCTCAGGATGTAAAGAGGGGTGATGATCCTGTGGTGGTGGATGTGATGGTAGCTGCCCTGCAGAATATAGATAATGTGGTGGAAGCAAGCGGGACGGTTATTGCCAGTGAAAGTGTGGACCTGCATCCAGAAGTGAGCGGGCGGCTGACCTACCTGAATATTCCCGAAGGCAAATGGGTTCCCAAAGGAACGGTGCTTGCCCGGATCAACAGTGCCGACCTTGAGGCAGAATATGACAAAAGCAAAGTCCAGCTTGAACTGGAACAAAAGACAGAAGCCCGTCTTGGAAAATTGCTGGCCGTCAACGGGATCAATCAAAGCGATTATGATGCGGCGGTGAGTCAGGTGAAAAGTACCCTGGCCGATATGGACTATACCCGTACGTTGATTGACAAGACCGTAATACGGGCGCCTTTTGACGGGACCCTGGGTCTGCGCCAGATCAGCGAGGGAGCTTACGTGACCCCTTCCACAGTACTGGCCAC
>JAJXYG010000365.1 GCA_021780705.1 Bacteroidota bacterium | reverse complement strand
ACATATGAACTGAATACTTATGAGTATCCAAACCTCATGAGTTCATTTCCTGCGGTGGATGTATTCCTGCACCCCACATGGGTGGGGGAAGATACCTATAAGGAGATTATGGAATCGTTTACCTATCATCACAAGTTAAAAATCAACATCAGTGATGCAGGCCAGAGTTTCACCCCATTATTAACTGGGAATATCAATTGGGTTGCTTCACCGGTAGATTCCCATTTCTGGCATCTCTTTATTCGATTTCCCAAGACTAATATTATTTATGAGTGGGAAGACCTGGTACATACCAGGGATCTTGCCGCGATGTCACAGCGAATAGAAGAGACCATTCTCTTTGATGCCCGCAAGTTTTACGATACCCCTAATGCGAGTGGGGAAGAATTATACAACCTAATCCGAAAGGACTCCTTTCATACCCAAAAAGCCTCCTCCCCGCTAAATCTCCCTCCTTTCAACCTGCCCTATTATGAAGGATTAAACCGATACCGCGATCATTTTTGGCTGGGAATTTACAGAAGGGACGAACTATTTAATATCCAGTTTCTCAAAGAAGCCTGTCTGCTTTGCAGGGAGACGGGTATTGCCCAGATATTTTCGACCCCATGGAAGTCTGTCATTATCAAGGGGATCAATGAAAGGAACCGCAAAGACTGGAATTATCTGCTGGACAAGTACCAGATCAATGTCCGCCATGCCGCCAATGAATTGAACTTCCAGGTGGAAGACAACAGCCTGGAAGCATTACAACTTAAGCTGCATCTGGTCAGGTATCTGAATAATGACGATACCAGGACTTTCGGGGTGTGCATTGGCATAAAAACCCGTCGCAAAAGTGAAGTATTCAGCAGCATCCTTGTTCGCAAAAGATACCTTTTCCATATTGGAAAGTTTGGATTTTTTACCATGTATGATATACTCTGCGCCAAGGACTTCAATCCCAATGAACGTACAGATTCGGTTTACAGCCGCAACAATCCCAAATTTGTCCTGGCTGAACAATTAAGAAGGGCAGTGCTTTCCTATTATGATCAATTGGGAATGGACGAGGAAAAGGGGGTCTTACATTCCACACATACCTCACCTCCGGTTGAGGATTAGCAACTCTAATACTCTTACTGCCCACGTGCCTGAAGGGACCTCGGGAAAATCTGCGTTACACCCAGGCCAGTTCTTCCTTGCCTTTTCTGACCTGCGGAACCGTCCAGAATTAATCTCATTAACTCAGGGCCCCTTGGTGTATCCAGAGACATACTGCCTGGGACCATATTTAAATTTAAGTAGACTCCCTTTTTGAATACTATAATTTTTTATCTATATTTAAACACCTTTGTCTCTCACCTCAGAGTATTTACCAAAAAATCACTAAGAAGATACGTACTTATGTAAACTCATAGACATCGTATTGTGAGTATCCGGATTTTCCGTCCCGTTCAGCATTGTTACCAATTAACAAAACAATACAATATGAACAAGATCAAATTTACCGGGACTAATATTGCTGCTGCCATATTGGTTCTATTTTATTTCTTCCCCTGGCTCAGTTTTAGCGTCTTTACCATGTCAGGAATTTCCATTACTACCCACGGGATTTCTCCCGGAATGTTCTCTTATATCACTGGTGGCCTGGCCAGGTTGTATATGATTCTGGCAGTTGTGGTACCCCTGGGTGGAGCACTGATATTGTATCAAAATATTACGGGCAATCAAAGGTTTTCCAAATATTACAAGCTGGCCCATTACCTTCCAGCCCTCTACCTGGTTTTTGGGGTCATAGGATTGCACTTCAAACTGAAACCCGATATCCCGGAGGGAATGGGCGATATGTATAATCAAATAACCAGCGGAATGAGCGATATGACCCCAGGAGTATTTGATGTACTCAGTTTTGCAGCCTACCTCAGTCTTCTTGCAGGTTTGTACCTTTTGCTAGTCAATATGGGGATTCTTAAGGATAAGGAATATATTAAGCCTGCTGCTCCTACCAACGGACCCGGGACCAATGCACCTCAGGAAGCCGGTAAGCCCGGTGAGTAAGAAGGGTTTATTCTGGCTGACCGGTGGCATCTTCTTCAATTCTTTGAAGCGTTATCAAAAGGGGACATCAATTGACGGTCGGGTAAGGCCCATCCGTTGTTCGGACCCCGGGTGGAATAATCTGGCCCCAGACTATTTCGGAAACTGTCGATTATGAGTGAGTTATCCACCTTATCTTTAGAAAGTCCTTTTTGCCTTAAGGTTTTTAGAAGGCTTTAGGACAGGATACCGATTTATCATAAAATAATAACGCTATATGGACCAGCAGCCTTATTCGAGACCCGTCTATATTCTCTTTCTGACCCTGCCCTTTGGAATTAGCTCCGGTTTTGTTACTGTGACCCTGCCATACCTGCTAACCCACCAGGGTTTTTCTGTGGTCACCACCGGTGCCCTGGTGGCACTTGGGGTTTCCTCCAATATCTGGCGATTCCTGTGGGGGCCGGTGGCTGATTTGACGCTGAGTCTGAGAAAATGGTTGTGGATTGGGGTTTTGGCCACCATAGTGACCTTGTTGATCCTTTGCCTGGTTCCCTATAATACTAAAGATACTGTGTGGATTGGGGCCATGATTTTCATATCCCAGGTGGCGGGCACCTTTGTAGTCATGCCGGTCAGCAGTATCATTGCACACCGGATTGAACCTTCAAAAAAGGGAAGGGCCAGTGGTTGGTACCAGGCAGGAAACCTGGGTGGGGTTGGCTTGGGAGGGGGTGCCGGTCTTTGGCTGGCCACTCATTTTAATGTGATAACCGCAGGCATTGTCCTGAGCATTGCCTGCCTGCTGTCTGCTTTAGTCGTGCAACTTATCAAGGATGTGACCCCTGAAAAGGGCAGGGGAATTCTGAAAGAAATTGGTATCCTGGGCAAGGATTTGTGGGCAATGGTCCGGGTCCCGGTGGTTCTTTTTGTAATGGTGCTCGTACTTATGCCAATTGGAAGCGGGGCTGCGTCAAATTTGTGGTCTGCCATTGCAGGAGACTGGAATACCTCGGTGGATACTGTAGCCCTGGTTACCGGGGTTTTGAGTGGGGTAACCGGAACCATAGGCTCTGTGGCAGGTGGGTACCTGGCCGACCGGTTCGGGGTATGGGTGGCCTATTTGGGAAGCGGCACCGTATGCGCACTGGTGGCCCTGATCATGGCGGTATTGCCATTCCAGCCCGCAGAATATATAGGTGGAGTACTTGCTTATGCATTCGGCCTGGGGCTGCTCAATGCGGCATTTTCGGCTGTGATACTCTATGCAATCGGAAAGAAAAATGCTGCCACTAAATATTCGCTCATATCTTCCCTGGGGAATGTGCCAGTGGTATATATGACCACTTTTGATGGATGGACCCATGACTTGCGTAACAGCCAGTTTATGCTGCTGGCAGAGGCGG
>JAJXYG010000028.1 GCA_021780705.1 Bacteroidota bacterium | reverse complement strand
CAGTTGTCCTGCACCTGCCTGGGTGGGGTTCATGAGATTCTGGTGATGAGTTTTTGAAGCCGAAGAAGCGCTCCCCGGATTTACGCTGGAGGCAACCATGCTTCTAGAAGCTTTTTGAGAGGTACTTTCTTGTCCCTCCATCGCTTCATTACCAGAATGGAGCCCCGGTTGTGTGGAGCCATGGACAGCTGCCAAAGCGCCCGCGTTCCTCGATGCGGGAGCCACCATATTTTGAGAAGCAGGCAAATTGTTTTTGGCAAATGTGTCTTCGGGTAGTGCCTTCAATTGGCTGCCAGGTTGATTGCTGCCTTCGGAAACCTTGGTAGGCGCAGTTAAGGAATCTGCTGGTGTGACCAGATGTTTTTTGATCGAATCCAGTTCCACCATAGCTTCCTTTCTTTTCAAATTGGAGTGAATGGCAAACATGGCCATCCCTACTGAAAAAAGCAGGACCGCGGCTGCCGCCCATTTGAGTTTTCGGTATTTCCTAGAAATGGAAATTACCCGGTTCTTATCCAGGGAGCGGTCAATATTCTGCCAGATACTTTCATCAGGTAAATCAGAGTGCCCTGCCAGTCCCTTTCTGAAAATATCATCTATGTCGTCGTGTAAATCTTCACTCATACCTCGTTAATATTTTTATTTTCAGATAGCATGCTGTGATGAATGGCCTTTTTAAGGATCGCCCGGGCATCAGAAAGGTTTGATTTGGAGGTGCCCTCCGAAATCCCCAATAATTCGGCTATTTCCCTGTGCTTCATTCCTTCAAACACGTATAGGTTGAATATGGTACGGTAGGCGGGCGATAATTTCTGAACCATTTCCAGCAGTTCTTTCGCACCAATTCTTGAAAGGATGTTCTCCGTTTCATAATTATCGATGCTTACCTTTTCAATGTCCAGCACGGCGTGCATGTCTTTTTTGATTCTGTATCTCTGGAGGGCACAATTCACCATAATTCTCCTTACCCATCCTTCAAATGAACCATTGAATTTGTATTGATGTATATAGGTGAAGACCCTCACAAATCCCTCCTGCAGAATGTCTTCCGCCTCCTCCCTGCTCTTGGAATACCGCTGGCAGACGACAAACATTTTTCCAGCCAGCAGTTGATAGAGTTCGTTTTGGGATTGGCGTCTTCCACTTATACAGCCCTCGATTAGCACTTTTAAATTTTCCAAAGAATCCAATTCGTTATGATTTTGATGACAGAGGGAGTCAAAAGGTTGGCTCTGAAACCATATTTGCCAAAATTAATATAACAATCAGGATAGTTTCGGAGCCATTAACAAATATTTGAGGTTTTGAGGCCAACCCGGAGCAAAGGCCGGGCATCATAGAGGTGAAAAACACACTACAATTAACCTCAAATGCTCCCTTATGAAGCAATTCTAAAACCCAACCCTTTTAAAATCAGAATCTAAATTCATTCATCCTCTAAATTTTTAAATTATTATGAAAACTAATTTGGGTCGTACCCTTGCTATTATTTTTTCCATCGCTCTCGTAGGATTATTTTCCTCCTGTAAAAAGGAGATTTCAGCGACCAATTCCACTACCGGTTCCTCTAATCCTGCCGTGAGTGGGGTAACAGCCAATGCCACTGTACCGGTGGGAATCAGCTCTGCCACGAATGATTCCATATATGTGGTTGGCGCTTGCGACAGCACGGACCATTTGGATACCATGGCGTTTTCCAACCTTCCTGCAGCCATCACCACCTTTCTGGATTCCAGCTATGCAGGGTACAGTTTTATGAAGGCGTTTACCCAGGTGGATTCCAGCGGAAATATCACCGGATATGTGGTGATCATCAATTTTAATAACCTTCCCGTAGGCTTGAAATTTGACGCAAGTGGCAATTTTATCAAAGTACTGGAACAACGGGGCAGACAGGATCTGGGAGAAGGACCGGGCTATCACGAGGGGGGATGTTTTTCCAACCGTGACGGGAGAAACCGGGATACGGTAGCCATTACGGGACTCCCTGCATCCATCACAAATTACTTTGCGACCAATTATCCGCAGGATACCCTGGTTCGGGCCTACCGAACCCTGGACAGCAGTTATGTGATCCTGAGTATCGACAATGGGTCTTTTGCCACCCTGTTTGATTCTACCGGAACTTTTGTCAAAAGAATTCAGCTGAATGGAAATATGGAAGGACGCACCCGGGCAGTGGTGGCACAAAATGCCCTGCCAGCTTCCGTACAGACCTATCTGACGAGCACCTACCCCAATTATGTATTTGAACAGGCTTTCTCCATATCTCAAAATAATGCCGTAGTGGCCTATGTGGTGTGCATAGATGCCAATGGGACCAAATACGGAGTATTATTTGATGCCTCAGGGAATTTTATTCGAGCAGTCGCTTTTTGATTTAGATATATAGAATGATGATTACTGTCATGTCGGGTGATTCCGGCATGGCAGTTTTTTTTTCCTTCAGGATGTAAATTTCCAGGAAACAGGAATGAAAAAAGCGATACACCCCATAAGTTATGGCTCAGTTTCTGGCAGAAACGCTGCTTGCCCCGCTGGAAGAAATGTCGGTTCTTTCCGGGTTGCCATGGTAGAACAGGGTACTTGCACCGCGGGCCTGGGCAACCAGGGATTTATGGACGGTAACCCTGACGTCCGAGGCTCCGCCAATGTCCGCGATACAATTATCGGTCTGCAGATCATAGTCTTTGATGTCACTGGCCCCGCGAGCCGTAATTTTGAGGTTTTGGACGGTTCCGCTTATTTTGGCTACCGAAGCCCCTCCTAAATCCAGGCTGAGATTGTTTGCCTCCAAGGGTCCTTGAATTTCGCTGGCGCCGGAGAGTTTTACCAGCAGATTTTCCGAATGGATTTGACCTGTAATCTTGTATTCACAGGCTCCGCTAGCTTCCAGGAGTTCAAGTTTGTTTACAGAGATATAGGCACGAAGCGTCTTGTTAAATGGCCTTCTGGCCATCCAGTTTCCCTTCATGGATAGGGTGAGCACCCCGCCCTGAACCTCCGCCTGGATGGCATCGGTGATTTCATGGTCTGCCCCACTGACCGCAAGGGCATTTTGAGTTCCCTGGGTTAAAAAGATTTCGAATCCGCCGGATGCCCTGATCGAGGTAAATGACCCCACGTTTCTTTGTTGGGTATTGGGATCATTAATTATGGTTTGCTGAGCGAGGGCAGGCAGGGTGAATAGGAAAGCCAGGAGGGTGGTGCACAATTTCATCTTGATTCTTTTTGATATTACGGAAAAAGAAAATAAAAGTTACACTTTCTAATCATTCTGCAGCGATTAATTTTCCCGGAGATTCCACGTTACATGAATCATGGCAAAACCCTGCGAAAAGACATCGCAAACAGCCCTGATATTTGGCTGGATTTTCTAAGATGCTTCTCCTGGATGAAATCGGCTAAGTTGGGGAGCCTCGGGGATTACTTACTTTGAGATCCGGTCCTGCCAGGCGAGCATTCCCCCTACCAGGTTGCGTACATTTTTGTATCCCATTTGCTCCAGGATATAGGCAGCGTTGCGGCTTCTTCCCCCGCTTCTGCAATAACAGATGACTTCCTGGTCTCTAAGGTGGTCAATTTCCCTGGTTTCCATTCTCTGGATCCTGCCCAGGGGTAGGAGGATGCCTCCGATATTGAATGCGGCATTTTCTTCCGGTTCCCTGACATCTACCAGGTTAAGGGTTTCTCCCGCATCCATTCTTTTCTTAACTTCTTCAGGTGTGATGTTGGTCATAGTGGGTAAAAGTTAGTTGATTTTTAAACTATCCGATTGCATAAGAATCCGGGTGCTGTCTACCGGGGGCTGGGTGGCGGTGATCCAGAGGTCCATCGTCTGGCCGCCCTGAATATAATTGGGTGCGCCCTCGTCGTTTACCAGATCGGGGTTTTGTTTAAATACAAAGGCTTTAAGCGTATCAGTAATGGGACCTGAAGCCAATACAGCTGCCAGGGTGATGCCTTTTGCGGCTAGCACAGCCTTGGCATCTGCCAGGGTGAGTCCATATAACTCAGGCACCGGTATTTGTTGTTGGGACAGTCCCGCACCGATAACCAGGTTGACGGGCGATCCCCATTGTAATTTGGCCCCGGGCGCTATTTTACTACCCTGGTAATCCTGCTCAAGGACGGTTCCCTGCATGAAATCAGGGCGCGAGGTGGTGTCTCCCAGCCGAAGGTGATTTTTCTGAAGTCGGTCAATGGCAAAGCGCAGGCTCAGTCCTTCCAGTTTGGGTACCGAAACCATGGGCAGGGTCACCGGATTTATATTGAGAAATACGGTTCTGTTTACTTTCACCGTGGCGCCGGAATCGGGCACCTGCTTTTTAACCGTATTGAGTGGAAGGGTTTCGTCATAAATAGAGTCGGTAATGACCACCTGGAAACCTTTGTCTTCCAGAGATTTTATGGCCTGATCCGCCGGTTGGCCTACCACCGATGGGACTTTCAGATAACTCCCGTGATTGGTGATCCAGCTAAGGGATTGCAGGAATAAAAAAACCAATAAGGCGACCAGGGCCATTGCCGCCAGAAGATTCACCCAGAAGGGTTGCCTGGTGATGAAACGAAACAAAGTAGAATATTCTAGGTTATGAATTAATAAGTGTCTGCAATTTAGGAAGAATTACTTTCGCAGGCAATCTTCCAGCAAGGCTGTGTAAAACTCCCGGAGGGTCCAGCCCATTTTGCTTACCTGCTGCGGGATGATACTGGCTTCGCTTTGCCCCGGAATGGTATTGATTTCTAGCAAATAGGGGCGCTGCTCCCTCTTGTGGTATATGAAATCAATCCTGACCACCCCATTACAATTAAAAACTTCATAAATTTTTATAGCTTCCGTACGAATCAGGTCGGCCATTGCCTCATCGATTTCAGCTGGGGTTACCTCGGTGCTGGCCCCATGGTATTTGGCCTCATAATCAAAGAATTCATTACGGCTGATGATTTCGGTAATGGGAAGTGCGGTGACCCTGCCCTTGGATTTAAAGACCCCGATGGTAAATTCTCGACCTTCAATGAATTCCTCCACGAGTACCTGGTTGTCCTCCTTAAATGCCTTGTCAAGGGCAATGCCCAACTCTTCGGAAGCAGCTTTCACCTTGGACATGCCTATACTGGACCCGCCGTTATTGGGCTTGACAAATACCGGAAAATTCAGGTCCTTTATTTGCGATTCGGCTGGTCCCGGTTGGCCTTTATGCAACAATACGGACCTGGCCACTTTAATACCGCTGGCACCAGCAATAGCGGTGGTATACCGCTTGTTGAAGGTGACGGCAGAGGTTGCACAGTCACAAGACGTATAGGGAAGATTCAGCATATCAAAATACCCCTGCAGTTTTCCGTCTTCACCAGGCGTACCATGAATCCCGATCAGGATTGCATCGAATCGGATGGGTTGGTCTGCAAGCGGGATGGAAAAGTCATTCTTGTTGATAGAAACCCGGGTTCCGTCTGGTGTCATATGAAGCCATCCTTCCGCGGTGATGTCAATCCGGTAAAGTTCAAATTTGTCCCGATCCACATGGGCCTCGAAAGTAAGTGCTGACTGATAGGATATTTTGGCTTCGCCGGAGAGCCCCCCGGTGACTAGGGCGATTTTGGGTTTCATAATAATTGCAAAGTAATAGACTAGATTTATTTTTTAATTGAAATACCCGGATTGAGATGGGTTCCCGGTTTCCCGATTTGAAAACAAAATACTCAAGAAGGCGGGAAAATCATAACCCATCCATTACCATCTTCCCAATTTAAGAAAGGTTTGGCAAAGACGGGCTTCACGCTGCAACCACCCGCTCCCCGTGCCTAGGGTTGACCCGTTCCTTCGTTCCCGCTATCCAGGACAAACTTCCATTTTCCATCGGTTTGCCTTTTCCAAATGCTGACATAGGTGCCCCGTAAGGTGGTGTCCTTTAATTTCAGGCTATAGAGGCCATAGGTGTAGCCCAAATCCCCTGCCAGGGCCATCCTGGCACCGGAGACTTCCCAGGTGAGCCTGTAGGTAGAGTCCACTGCATTTTGTAGGTATTTTCTCGCCGCATCTCCTATAATGGGCAGGTGGCCTGGCCGTAACAGAATTCCGCCACTGTCCATAAAATTCAGGAAGGCCTGCTTCATGCCACGGGATTCGCTCATTTGGGAGAAGGCCTGATCGGTATGGATCAGGGTGGAATCTGCTTCAGGTTCTGCAAATTCACTACCGGAATGGCAGGAGGTCATAAAGGCCAGGGCCATAACGAGGACTATTCCAGATAGGAGGGCACTATTCAAAAGAGCGGATTTTAGTTAAAAAAAGAGGCGAAAGTATTTTTCAATACCCTCGCCAAAACAGGACATATCACCTGTCCAAGAAGGCCAGTGACGGCCTTAAAAATATCTTAAATATGAAGCTTTTCTTTCTTGGCAAGTAACTGCTCCACGGTCTCCTGGTACATTTCATCAGGCACACAACAATCCACCGGACAAACCGCTGCGCATTGGGGTTCTTCGTGGAATCCCTGGCATTCCGTGCATTTATTGGGTACAATGTAATAAATATCGTTTGCCACAGGTGGATTCCGCTGATCCGCATCCAATTGAGAACCATCCAGAAGAGTCACCATTCCTTTCACTGTGGTTCCGTCCGCCAGGGCCCATTCCACTCCGCCTTCGTAAATTGCATTGTTAGGACATTCGGGCTCACAAGCACCGCAGTTGATACATTCATCGGTAATTTTAATAGCCATTTTTTAGTATTTTATCATTTACAAGCTGTCATTAATGCGCGAAATTTGCATTAATTAATTTCGCCACAAATATATAACAGATAATTATTCGACAAATGAAATTATCACAAAGAATTGACTTGCTGGAAAAGTTGGGAACCTACCTGCTGGAAGATGGACCGCAGCTGAAGGAAGTGAAAAAAAAGGCCTATGAAAGCAATAAATGGTTTACGGAGGAATTCACGGGTTTGGCTATCAGAAATATCGCGAATCTGATGCTCAAAAGGGACCTGCTGAACCAATGGGCAGCCCATTACCAGCTCGATGACAATATCCTTCCCAGGACCGTGGGGATCGTGATGGCAGGAAACATCCCCCTGGTGGGATTTCATGACTTCCTAAGTGTATTTGTGTCCGGGCACCGCCAAATGGTCAAACTCTCGGAAAAAGACCGGATTCTGCTGCCACACCTGGTGGATCAATTGACCCGATGGGAAGGGGAAGTAGGCAAAAGCGTGGTCTTCGCAGACCTGCTGGCAGGCTGCGATGCCTATATAGCCACCGGCAGCAATAATTCTGCACGGCATTTTCACCATTATTTCGGCAAGTATCCTTCCCTGATCAGAAGCAACATGACTTCGGTGGCGATACTTACCGGATCGGAATCCATCAAAGATCTGGAATCGCTGGCTGATGATGTACATACCTATTTTGGTCTGGGATGCAGGAGCATCACCCATCTGTATGTGCCCGCCGGATATGAATTTGAAAACCTGCTCCAGGTTTTCAAAAAATATGAATACCTGATGGATCATACCAAGTACCGAAATAATTATGACTATAACCTGGCCCTGCTGATCATGAACCAGAAATTGTACATGACCAATGGCAGCACCATTCTGACTGAAGGGGAGGAGTTGTTTGCCCCGGTGAGCCAGCTATTTTATACTTTTTACGGGGATAAGGACGTTTTGATTAAGGACCTGCAGCAGCACCCAAACATACAATGCATTATAGGTAAAGGGTTTACCGGGTTTGGCCAGTCCCAAATGCCTGGATTATTTGATTATGCCGACGGGGCTGATGTCATGCAATTCTTGCTGGGTATTTAAGGAATTGCAAAAAAATGAACTAACTTCAGGGAGTTGGTGTTTTTTATAATGTAGACTGGTAAAGGAATTGAGCAGTTTTTGATCTACGAAAGTCTTACTAATTAATTGTTAAAGGTAAATGAGCGGGAACAAGGGAATTGATTTGTTCTATTAATTTTATACCTGAAATTTCTGATAGGCAAAGTCCTATAGAAATCAAGAGATCTTAATTCATTCCATTAAAACGATACGATACATGAAAACAAGGAACGTTTTACTCACCATTCTCGTAAGTACGCTGACCACCCTGGCAGTAATTCTGGGGTATAATATCTACCAACAACATCAGGACAATCCCAATTTTGCCACGGCAGGGGTTCCCAGCAATTATAAGTACGCAGGGTTTTTTGACAACAAAGGAAACCCAACCGGTGGACCGGTGGATTTCACAGAAGCGGCTGCAGCTGCGATTCCTACGGTGGTACATATAAAAACCATTACCGAACCCAGGCAGGTGAGCAATAACCTGCCGGATCACGGCAACCCGTTTACTGATATGTTTGGAGGCAATGACCTGCTCAATCAGCTTTTCGGCTACAACAATCCGGGCCGGATGTATCCTGAAATGGGATCCGGGTCAGGGGTCATCATTAGTGAAGATGGATATATTGTAACCAACAATCACGTGGTGGCGGGAGCAGATAAGGTAACGGTTACCTTAAGTGACGGGAAGACCTACACGGCAAAGGTAATCGGTGCAGACCCTTCCTATGATATCGCTGTGGTTAAGGTGGATGCCCACGGGTTGCCTTTCCTGTTATATGGAAATTCAAATGATGTAAAAATCGGTCAGTGGGTACTGGCCATTGGCTATCCCTTAAATCTTCAGGCAACTGTAACAGCAGGTATTATCAGTGCCAAGTCAAGGCAGCTGGGACTCAATCATGACAGCAATGGGGGGCGCTCCTATGCGGTAGAATCTTTCCTGCAAACCGATGCTGCGGTCAATCCAGGTAACAGTGGAGGTGCCCTGATCAATACCAGCGGCCAATTGATAGGAATCAACTCTGCCATTGCATCCCCAACCGGGTATTACAATGGATATTCCTACGCCATCCCGGTAGATATTGTAAGGAAAGTGGTTAACGACCTGATCAAGTACGGCAGTGTACAGAGGGGATTTTTGGGCGCCATGTTCATTGATGCCAGCCAGTTGTCTAATTCTCAGAAACAAGCCAACAAAATACCGTTGGATGCCAATGGAATTTATGTAACGGCACTCACCAAAGACGGAGCAGGTCTGGAGGCCGGAATGAAGGTTGGTGATATCATTGAAAAGGTAAATAATATGGCCATCACTTCAGGTCCCGCCCTGCAGGAACAACTCAGCAACTACCATCCGGGGGATAAGGTGAACATCACCGTGTCCCGGGATGGAAAAGAAATCACGATCCCGGTGGTGCTGAAGAACAAAGCAGGTACCTATGCCATCCTCAAGTCGAATGGAAATATCGACAAACTGGGGGCTGAACTGGAGACCCTTAGTCCGCAAAAGGCCAAGGAATACGGAATTGACGGTGGGGTAGTGGTCCGCAAAATTAATGAGGGGGCAATCAATGACCAGACCCGGATGAGAGACGGTTTCATAATTACTAAAGCCAACGGGCAAACGGTGAAATCCGTTACCGACCTTAAAAACATTATCGCAGACAACCGGCAGGTAACCATTACAGGTGTCTATCCGGGGTATAGCGAGCCTTTTGAATATCCTTTAGACCTGGATGATTCCGGGGAATAAAATTCTCAGTACTGGATTTGGATAAGTGGAAGCCACGGCAGTTGCCGTGGCTTTCCATTAATATATGTTAGGCAGGCTCGGAAAGCATCGGAACCTTTTCAAGGACCAAAAATTCCCAGCCCCTTAAGAAGACGGAATCCTCATGGTCAAAATTGACATCCCTGCCTCCAAAGACATTTCTGAATACACCCTGTACCCCTTTGACCTGAAAATTGATTTCTGCGCCCGAGCAATTCAGGACTACCAGGACTTCATGAATCCCGTTTTTTCTAAGGAAAGAAAAGATATGGGGATCATCAGGGTGAGATACTACCCGGGTGAGCATATGCGGATCTGCCGGCCTTAGGGCCTTGCTGGTGCTTCTAAGGGTAAGCAGGGTCTTATAAAAATCATGAAGTTCGTATTTGCCATCCCATTCGATAGGATCCTTGTCAAAGAATTTAAGCCGCTTTTTACTGGCGGTTTCCTGTCCGCTGTAAATCATCGGAATCCCGTTCCAGGTGGAGCTAAATACCGCAAAGAGCTTCGCAGCATATCCATATTTTTCATATTCCGTGCCATTCCAGCTGTTCTCATCATGATTGCTGGTGAAGTAGGTCCTGAAGGCCGCGCAGGGAAATTCCGTCACACTTTTATAAAGTATGGTGAGCATACTCTGCAGGTTCATCCTGCCATGGTAGAACTCCTCAGAAGCATGCATCCACCTCCAGGTATAAGTCGCATCAAAAACCTCATGATATTCAGGTTCTTCACATTCCCCGAGCCAGAACAAATCTGATTTGATTTCAGAAAGCTGCTTTTTGGCTTCCACCCAGAAATCAAGGGGGACCAGGTGGGCCATATCGCACCTGAATCCATCAATCTTGCATTCCTCGATCCAGAATTTCATAGCTTCAATCATATGGACGTGCAGTGCAGGCACGTCATAATTCAATTGGGAGACATCGGACCATCCATGGGGATGAATGATCTGGTGATCAGGGTCATAGCAAAAGAATTCCGGGAACTGGCTGACCCAGACATTGTCATTTCCGGCATGATTGGCCACCCAGTCAATGATTACCTTAAAATCCATGGAATGAGCCTGGGCAACCAGGTTTTTGAAGTCCTCCAGGGTCCCGAATTCCGGATTGATTTCCGTATAATTTTTCACCGCATAATAGCTTCCCAGGGAGCCAAGCCTTCCCAGTTCACTGATGGGGGTTATGGGCATGAACCAGAGGATCTTCACCCCCATGTCCCGCAGGCGGGGCAGGTGTTTGGAAAATGCTTCAAAGGTCCCTTCCTGGGTATATTGGCGGACATTGGTTTCGTATATGTTAGCGGAATAACTCCAGTCAGGATGCATTTTATTGATTTTAAAGGTGAAAAATAAGAAAGACTAAAATTAGGCATTCTTAATCTTTTATTAGCCTTTATCATGATAGGGGATTTGTACCTTTGAGGAGAAATTCGCGCATGAAAAAATTCAACATACCGGGCAGTTATAGAAGTTCCCTTATCTCCACAATAAAGGACAAGCGGAAGGAGCATGACAAGCTGAAAAAGGACTTTTCTCCCAGCCTGCTGGATTTTGGCAGCCTTCAGATATTGCTATCCAGGCATTTCGGCTTTTGCTATGGGGTGGAAAATGCCATAGAAATTTCATTCAGGACGGTGGCGGAAAATCCGGGTAAACGGATATTCCTGCTCAGTGAAATGATCCATAATCCCCTGGTAAATGAAGATCTTAAGAGCAGAGGCGTTCATTTTCTAATGGACACACGGGGAAATATACTCGTGCCCTTTGATGAGTTAAATTCTTCGGATATTGTAATCATCCCTGCATTCGGGACAACCCTGGAAATGGAAGACCGTCTCCGGGAAAAGGGGATTGCCATTGAAAGATACAATACCACTTGCCCATTCGTGGAAAAGGTATGGAACCGGGCAGAGGCCATTGCCCGAAATAAATATACCATCGTGGTGCACGGCAAACCCTTTCATGAGGAGACCCGGGCCACTTTCAGCCATAGTGCTTCGAGCGGGCCCACCGTAATTGTAACCGACATGAAAGAAACCCGGGAACTGGCGAAATATATCACCGGTGAAAAGCCACCGGAAGATTTTTATACGGAATTCGCTCAGAAATATTCCAGGGGATTTGATGTGAAAAAAGACCTCATCCGGATTGGAGTAGTCAACCAGACCACCATGCTGGCAGAAGATACCCAGGCCATCGCCGATTATCTGAAAACGGTCATGATGGAAAAGTATCAGTTGGATAGAGCTGCCATTGGAGCCCATTTTGCCGATACGCGGGATACCCTTTGCTATGCCACTGCCGAAAACCAGACCTCCGTATATGGGCTTCTGGATTCAGATGCGGATCTGGCCATAGTTGTGGGAGGATATAACAGTTCCAACACGTCTCATCTGGTGGAATTGTGTGAAGGTAAATTTCCGACCTATTTTGTGCGCTCGGCAGAAGAGATCGTTTCTTCACGGGAAATCCGGCATTATAATCTCCATAAAAAGCAGGAAGTCACGACCCTATCTTACCTGCCTCAAAAAAAAGTCATTAAAATTGCCCTCACAAGCGGGGCCAGTTGCCCGGATGCCCTTGTGGAAGAAGTCATCACCCGGCTCCGTTCCTTTTTCAAGAGTGCCAAATCCATGGAGGAGGTAATGGCGGAGTTTTCTAAAAGTTGAGTTGAGGGGAGGGGAGTGGAATCCCATTTCCTTAAGCCAATGCTTTGATTGCCTTTTTTGCGAGTTTCAAGGCATATTCCAGCTGTTCTTCCTGATTTAAATCGGTATTGTCCAATACTACCGCGTCTGCAGCTTTTCTCAGCGGGCTCACTTCACGGTTGGTATCGATATAATCTCTCATTTCGATATTGGCCTTTACCTCATCAATGGAGATATTAGGGTTCTTGTCATACATTTCCTTAAACCGGCGTCCCACCCTTACGGCTTCATCAGCTACCATGTAAATTTTCAATTCCGCATTCGGGAACACGGTAGTGCCGATATCCCTTCCATCCATGACGATCCCTTTTTGGCTTCCCATTTTTTGCTGGGCTGCTACCGCAAATTCACGGACTTCCTTGATGGCTGCCACCTCACTGACCTTTTCGGCGATAATCAGGTCGCGGATGATGAATTCGACATCTTCTCCGTTAAGATAGATTTCCGATTGCTGGGTGAGGGGATTGATGATGAATTCAAGATTAATATCCTTGAGGGCACTGCGAACCTGGACGGTGTTTCCCATATCCACATTGTTCCTCAGAAAATACAAGGTGATGGCCCGGTACATGGCTCCGCTGTCAATATAGCGGTACCCAAGTTTTGCAGCCAGCTGCCGGGCAAGGGTACTCTTTCCACAGGAGGAACCTCCGTCAATCGTGATGATGATCCTTTCAGCCATAGGACAAAAATGCGATAAATCACAGGAAGTACAAAAAGAAGCCACAAAAAAAGCCACCGCAGGGGTAGCTTTTTTTTATCGTTATCGACTCTTTGTTTCGATGGATCAGGCCTGGGAAGTTTCTTCTTTTTTCACACCTCCCTTTATTTCAAAGGTGATCTTGGAATTCTCCTCATCGAGGCTTGCCAGCAGCACATCTCCGTGTTTGACATTCATATTGAGAATCTCTTCTGCCAGAGGGTCTTCCAAATATTTTTGAATGGCCCGGTGCAGGGGTCTGGCTCCGAATTGGGAGTCATAGCCTTTTTCTGCTATGAATTTCTTGGCTTCCGGAGTCAGTTCCAGGGTAAGGCCCAGATTGTCCAGCCTGCGGGTTACTCCTTTCATCAGGATGTCGATGATGGAGAAGATGTTTTCTTCGGTCAGCTGGTTAAAGATGACCACATCGTCAATCCTGTTCAGGAATTCGGGGCTGAAAGTTCTCTTCAGCGCCTTTTCAATTACGGATTTATTGTTTTCATCAGAACTCTTCACCCTGGCTGCCGTAGAAAAACCTACTCCTTCTCCAAAGTCCTTCAACTGCCTGGCCCCTATGTTGGAAGTCATGATGATCATGGTGTTCTTGAAATCCACCTTTCTGCCCAGTCCGTCGGTCAATTGTCCGTCATCCAGTACCTGGAGCAAAATATTATAAATGTCGGGGTGCGCCTTTTCAATTTCATCCAGCAGCAGCACGCCGGTTCGTGTTTTGCCGATTTCTCTGCAAAGCCAGCCACCCCGCTCGCTGCCCAGATAGCCGGGCGGCGGTCAGCTCAGGGCGAGGGGTTTTGGCGGGGGGGCATCCGGTACGGCGCGCACGCCGACGAGGCGCGGCAAGATCAACGGATGATAGGTCATCGCGACATAAAGGACTCGGG
>JAJXYG010000027.1:2733-3440 GCA_021780705.1 Bacteroidota bacterium | reverse complement strand
GTGGTAATTCTAAACCCTTACCCAATCAACGCACGGGTAGCCGCATGCTTTTTGATTAATTCTTTCCCCTTACAATTTTGGATGAGGATACGGATCGGCAGCCCGGAAGTAAAAAGGGGGACTTTTCAGTCCCCCTGGTAGGTAAATTCCTGTGTATATTTCTTATTGCTTGATTACTTTACTATTCAGCAGGGTCTGACCATCCTGACCCGATACATGGAGGATATACATCCCGGGTTGCAACCCATTCACATTGGAAAATCCCTGGGACGAGGTACCTGCACTGACAGACCATTTCTCTATGGCGACCTGCTGGCCAGTCATATCAAAGAGACGGGCATAGACCTGTTGGTTCGCCGCACTGGAAAACGACAGGGTAAGATTGTCATGGAAAGGGTTTGCCAATACGGTAATTGAGGTCTGGTTGGCTGAAACAGAAACCATTACAGTCTTGGAATACGTGTAATTTCCATCTATATCTATTTGCTTCAAACGGTAGAAATTGGCACCATTAAAGGGGGCCGGATCATATGCTTCGTAATGCCTCAGCGTGGAACTGTTTCCTGCTGCGGCCACAGTGGCAATGCTTGTCCACCCGCCGTTTCCGTCTGCACTTTTTTGGACCTCAAAGGAACTGCTGTTGAATTCCTGGGCGGTAGACCAGTCAATTTTAATTCCATTTCCGCTTTGATTGGCAGTGATCCCCA
>JAJXYG010000027.1:0-2723 GCA_021780705.1 Bacteroidota bacterium | reverse complement strand
ACCGGAGTGGGGCCACCCTGTGCACAAAGGGCTACCTGAATGTCATCCACTGCGAAATCATTTCCACATCCTCCAACCGTACCATCAGAGATCAAGATCTTTATATTGGTCACATGAAAAGCTCCTGTGGAGGGAAGGGTAAACGAGCCCCCTTCCGGTACCCAGGTGGGTGAAGTGGCGGCAGTCTGCTGGGTCGGCGCAGCCACATAGGGAGATCCGGTAAATTGTTGCCAATTTCCGTTTTGATCCTGATATTCCATACTGATGCTTATATTGGGAAGAAGGGGATTAGGCGCGCAAACTCCCAAGACATCAATGTTCATAATATAAATTCCCGCAGAATAGGTTCCCGGTGGAAAAACACCGGTGGTAGTAATGGTATGACTGTAAAAAGTCTCGGCCAACCCATTGACTACCAACATATCCCCATTTGTATCTCCGGTATGGTCTGCCGAGTTTTGCCACTCCGGTTTTTGTTGGGTGTTATTAATTACGCGATAGGTTCCGTCATTAAAAAGGACGCCTGTCGCCTGGTAGGTAAGGGCGGAGGTAACATCTGCATTACTGGAAGGGGAAGTGCCAGTTCCAAAGGTTTCCATAAAAAGCGTGGAGCCTCCCTGACACGTGGCCTGGGCAAACAACTGATTGTTAAATGAATTAGCCGAAAATGCCAGGAAACACATTACGGCGCCGGGGATGATTTTCTTGTAAGGCGTAAATCTCCTTTTCATAAATAAGTTTTAGAGTGTAATGAAAACTGGTATTCGAAGGAAAAGGAATTATTCGACGTCTTTTCTTAATCAAAAGAATAGAAAAGGACCAAAGGGATATAGAGAAAAGGGGGCTTTTTAAGAAGGAAATGGATTGGGGTTTCCAGGTGACGAGACAACAAACATAGTCATATTTTTTAAAAATCAAAAATAATTTCAAAAAAAAAGTAGTACGGTTCCCGGTTCAGTTAAATGGAGACCGGATTCCCGGGTACTGCGGTTGCCAATTGGTCTGGGAAGTCGGAAGCACGGAAGTGGGTTCCAGGCCCCTCAATGATAAAGGAAAGTTTAAAATTTATTGCATTGTTTTTTTAAGGGTTATAATTAGGTAATTTTACGTGTATTGCACCCCTCACCAGAAAATCAGGTTCCATGAAAATATCACCATTGGCATTGTGGGCAATTGGATTATTGGTCTCCAGCCAGGTAATTGGTCAAACTACCCCTTCCACCCATCCAAAATTGGATGCCCTCTTTCATCACAACCAGAAGCCTGCTTCAACCCCCCAACCTGCCACTACCACTGAGCCGGCCCCATCTCCTGCAGCAAGCTCACTTCCTCCGCAAACCACACAAGCATCCAGAACAGACAGTACTGTCCAAAGTCCGGTGGCCAATACCCCCAGGACCCAGTCCATCAATGGAAACCAGGCGTCTCCTTCTCTATCAAGCGGCAACCAGATTCAAAACACAGCTCCTGCCACCACTGCTCCCCAGCAGGCTACCAGCCAGATTCAAAATGTGCCCACTTCTTCATCCATGTATCGCGATACGCGTCTGGGAAGTAGTTCTCCATTGTATAATACATACCAGAAAAATGATTATGGGGCCGGAGCCATCACCACCAATCCAAATAAATGATATAATTCTTAATAATCGTTTAGCACAGGCTATTTTAAAATGAGCTTAGCCAACCTAAAATCCACTATTCAACACAGAATCAATTTTCCTACCAAGAAAATATCGAATATTTTTTTTAACTGTTGACACAATAAGGAAATATTTTTATGAAAATAATGGCACTCACAATTTTGCTGTATGCTTTAACTATCGCAGGTACCTGTAGTGGCCAAATCAATACGGAGCAAGCCCCGCATCAGTCCATCATTGTTGCCCTGATATGCCATGACGGAATCCTTATGGCCGGAGATTCCAGAAGTGCCTTTATTACCAAAGGGGACAGTGTGTCTAAAAAGGATACTGGTTCCTCCATAGCCTACGCGTATTTCGACCATACCCAAAAGATCTTCCCCCTGGGCAAATACCTCATCGGAATTACTGGAGAAGGATTGGCGGGCAAAAATTTCTTCAGTGCCATCATCCAGCGATTTTTAAGTACCCATCCAGGTAACATGACCATTACCGAATCATTCAATGCGCTGATGAAATTCATCCAGACTGAATACGGAATATCCAACCCTGGTTTATTGCAAGGTACCCAATTCATCATGGCAGGGTTTGAGGATGACAGGCCGGTGATTTACGGCTTCTCAGCCAGGGGGATACTTAGCGAAAAAAGGATTGGCGGAGCTCTTGAATCTGACGGGGATTTTATTCCTTACCTGGTTAAACCAGATAATGTACCGCTGAATTGCAGTGAGGTAGCTCCATTGATTGAAATGGAGATTAATACTTTTGCCCGCGACAAGCACAACCAACTTACCGGTGGGCCTGTGCAAATTCTTCAAATTAAACCCAATAATCAGACTGTCAGGATCAAAAGTTTTAAGCCGCATGGATTTAAAACCTATGATGAAATGGCATTGGCTATTCTCAATGAATCCCTGCCGGTTACCTACATTTATCCCTGGAGTGAGGGAGTGTTAAAAGAAACACTCAGGCAGGCCTTGGGTGCGAAATAAACCATTTTCAACCTATTCCTCCCAATTTTTTGATATCCTTTCCCAAAATTGCCTATCAAAATATTTCAAGCCGGCAGGTGCCTCAGTGGGC
>JAJXYG010000104.1 GCA_021780705.1 Bacteroidota bacterium | reverse complement strand
AAGGTCAAAGGAATCCACCTTATCCTTATCAAGCCGGATGATATAGAGCCCGGAAGGATCATTGGTAAGCAGTTCGTCCTTGATCACATCGTAGAGTAAGGGCACTTTCTGGTAAATCATTCCCTGATAGCTGATGGAGCCCGAATCAAATGAGGTGGAATAAAAGAAAGGATTTCCCTGGCTGAGCGGAGAAGAGTAATATACATTGAAGGGATACTCGCTGCCATCATAAAGTGCGGTCTCCGGAAACAGGAATTGATGATAGGTTTTGATTGAACTTGAAAGTGCCACTGACTGAATTGTACTATCATTCACTCCGGCCTGGGAAAACCCGGACCTGTATACAAAGCAAATAATAAAAAGTAACCAGCAACAAGCGTAGCGCCTCATTCGGCAGTGATTTGGTTCTGAATAAACAACTAATTTAACTCAATTACTACAATAGCCTTAAAAAAATGATGAAAGGCAATCAAATGTAAATACACACCTTGTACTTATTGAATACCATGCATGGAAAAGCAGAATTTTTACGCGATTTGGTTAAAAGAGTCTCTACTACTAACAGGACATACCGCGCTGCCATACTCATTCAGGAAGGCCTGCCCGTATTTTTACCCATTTCTTTTTGATGGATGCCTCACGCTCAGCAATCAGCCAGCAGAAGATTCACCCTGCCATTATCCGGTTGACGTGCGGCCCACCTGCTCAATCGATTCACTCCCACTCATTACCCAGATCCCCTGCTTTTAGTCCCCTGAACCCAGTGCCGATACCCCAAATACACAATATCTTTCATCAATTACATTCTGACAATGTGGTAATTTCAAAATTGAAAGGAAGACAGAGTATCTTTAAGCCCAAAAATTCCTCAGCATGTCCCATACAATGTACAAATCCGACAAGGTGGAGTGGAGTCAGGTCTTTAATCTGAATAATATGTTCCAGATCTTTCTGGGGGTCAGCCTGGCCGTACTTGCAATGAAAGGCTTTATGATCCCCAATAAATTTATGGACGGGGGAATTACAGGGATTTCGATTTTAATTCACGAAATATTCCATATCAATATCAGTATCCTGGTAATCGTCCTGAACACTTTGTTTGTATACCTGGGTTACCGAAGGATTGGGAAGACCTTTGCTGTGCAAACTATTTTTGCGGTCATTTTACTTGCCATCGGCTTATTGTTCGTCAATATCAAGCCCATTACTTCAGACAAACTGCTAATAGCCACCTTTGGGGGATTTTTGATCGGGGCAGGAGTGGGCCTGGTTATCCGGGGAGGTGGGGTAATTGATGGGGCCGAAGTAGTGGCCGTATTCACCCGAAGAAAAACCGGCCTCTCCAATAGCGAAATCATCATGCTTTTTAATACAGTGATTTTTGCAATCGCAGCCTATAAGTTCAATATTACTACCGCAATGTATTCCATCATCACCTACTTCACGGCCACCAAGGCAACCGACTATGTGGTGGACGGGATTGAGGAATATACGGCCATGAATATTATTTCTGCCGAACAGGAGACCATCAAGAGTTTTTTGGTAAATGAACTCGGCAAGGGAATTACAGTCTATAAGGGGGAACGCGGATACCTGCCCAATAGCTATGACATCAAGACAGATTGTGAAATCATTGTGACCATAGTGACCCGTTTGGAGATCAAGCAAATCCAGGATGCCCTGATGAATATCGATCCCAAAGCATTTATGTACGTGGTTAGTATTAAGGAAGCCTCAGGAGGGATTCTCAAACCCAAAGCCCATACCGGTTAGGATCCAATTCCCCTATCGCCGGGCTCAAGTCCCTGCCCGTCCTGGTAACCCCTCCCGGAAATCCCAAGAGGTTCCGTGAACCTTTATCATCCGGGGTAAGGTTCAGCGGACTTTCTTCATTACCAGTGCCGTACGGTTGGTAAGGTATATACTGAGTTTTTGCGCTTCACTCGTGTGGTAATCAATCTGGTCATCCACCCTGCCAAAACCGCCAAATTCCTGCCGGTCCGAATTCAGCAGGATCCGGTATATTCCTTTTTCCGGCACATAAAACTCATAGCCGAAAATCGAATTGGAGGGACTGAAATTAAAGATAAACACAAGCCCTCCCTTGCTAAAAATGATGACCTTATTGGTGGAGTCCATGTTAAGCTGTTCAGCTTTGGCAGCCTCCATGATCCTGTTTTCCCGGATCAGGTGAATCATCGCTTTATCCCATTGGGCCAAATACTGGTATTTCAGGTCACTTCGGTCCACCAGTGACCACTGCCTCCTTGCATATTGGTAACTCCAGTTATTGCCCTCCCTGGGGAAATCCACCCATTCAGGGTGGCCGAACTCATTGCCGATAAAGTTCAAATAGGCTTCCCCGCCGAGGCTGATGGTGATGAGCCGGATCATTTTATGAAGGGCGATTCCCCGGTCAATGACCAGGTTGGGATCAGTCACCTTCATTTGAAAGTACATCTCCTTATCCATGAGCCAGAAGGCGATGGTCTTGTCTCCAACCAGGGCCTGGTCATGGGATTCGGCATAGGCAATTGTTTTTTCCATATAGCGCCGGTTGGTCAACACCCCCCACATTTCATAGATATCCCAATCCTCATCCGATCTTTCCTTCAGGGTCTTGATCCAAAAATCCGGGATACCCATCCCGAGACGGAAATCAAAGCCCAACCCTCCGTCCTGAGGTGGCCGGCAGAGTCCGGGCATCCCGCTGACATCTTCTGCGATAGAGATCGTATGATCTTTAAAACTGTGGATGACGTCATTGGCCAGTTGGAGGTAGGTCACAGAATCCCAATCCACATCATAAAAATATTTGTCATAATGATCAAAAGAGGTATGGCCGTGGTGAAAATACAGCATGGAGGTCACCCCATCAAAGCGGAACCCGTCAAAGTGAAACTCTTCCATCCAGTACCTGACGTTGGAAAGCAGGAATTTTTTGACCTCCCATTTTCCATAATCGAATAATTTGGAATCCCATCCTTCATGATACCCCCTGCCACCCCGGTGGAAATACTGGTTGTCGCTGCCGTCAAATTCATTGAGTCCTTCGGCAAAGTTTTTCACGGCATGAGAATGGACAATATCCATAATTACGGATATTCCAAGGCTATGCGCCCGGTTGACCAGGTACTTCAGGTCTTCAGGGGTCCCGAACCGGGAAGTGGGTGCAAAGAAATTGGACACATGGTACCCGAAGGATCCATAATAGGGATGCTCCATGATGGCCATCATCTGAATGGCATTATATCCCCCGTCCTTGATCCGGGGCAGAATATTGTCGGCAAATTCAATATAGGTGCCCACGCCCTGTTTTTCCTGCGCCATTCCTACATGGCATTCATAGATCAGGGGATCGGCCAGATTACCAGCCCGGCTGAATACCTGGTCGGTCCAGTGAAAAGGTTCTGCGAACCAGAGTTGTCCGGAAAAATGATAAGT
>JAJXYG010000372.1 GCA_021780705.1 Bacteroidota bacterium | reverse complement strand
GGGCACCCAGCCGGATTCCGGCTTCAATTCCTCCAATACTGTGTAATTGATTGACGTGTAATTTGGGGGGTAATCCCCTTTTTTTCCCTTCCTCGCAAATACGCTCCATTTCCTCGGCAGAAAAAAACCCTTCTTCACAAAATACATCGATATAATCCGCCAACCCCTCCCGCTCAATAATAGGAAGCATCTCTTCCAGGATAATTTGAATATAGGCTTCATGATCTTCTCTGAACTTTAGTGGATAGGCATGCGCTCCCAGGAAAGTGGCTCTTATTTGAAGCAAGCTTTTTTCTTTCAGCTTTTTTATTACACGAAGCATTTTGATCTCCCCCTCTACCGACAGGCCATATCCGCTTTTGATCTCTATGGCACCGGTCCCCAGGCGTCCCACCTCTTCCAGTCGCTTCCAGGCATGAATAAACAAGGACTCCTCAGAGGCAGCTTCCATCATTTTCACAGACTGAAGGATGCCACCTCCCTGCTCTGCAATTTCTTTGTAAGTCTTTCCCTTAATGCGGTCTACAAATTCACCTTCCCGGGAACCTTCAAACACCAAATGGGTATGGCTGTCGCACCAGGCCGGAAGCAGAAAGGTCCCTGGCGCCACCACCTCGTTCGGGCGGGATGGGTAAGGAAAGTCTTCCATTCGGCCCCAGGCCGCGATCTGGTCTCCTTCAATAATCACATAGGCATTTTTGATTACGGGTAATCTGGCCAGATCCTTACCCCGTAGAAAAGGTCCGGATGTGCCCGCCTGCAGGAGCCCACTGATATGGGTATAAATCTGGGTAGCCATCTTATGCTAATATAGTGTAATTCCTCACAGAAATCCACCTGCTTTGCAGGTGGTTAGGTACTTAGCTGCTGTGCAGATGCGCGTAATTAGGTAAGGAGAGTTTTTAGTACAAAGATGAAATAATTTTACCGGATGCAAAAGCAGGAAAATAGCGATAGTATCGCAAGGAAAGGCAAAATGAGTTGCCGGCAAAGGTCAGCGCAGGAAAGCAGGAATAGGTCGCTGGAGAAGGTTACCCCTGATTCTTACAAAGCTTCGTTCTTTGAACAGGGTCGTTCCCTTCAACTCTAACCACCAAATATTATTCCTTTCACACGATTTGGGAAATGAACACCCAAAATGAAAACCATAACCGATCCTGGCCTACCTTTATCGGGAATCCTGTCAGTTCAATAAAAAATGAAGGTAGATCCAGCCGGACACCGGCACCCTGAGTAATGCCCAGTTTATGGCCGCCCTCCACAACTTTGTGTTGCTGCCCATCCGGGTAACGGTGGGCATCACCTTAGGCAAGAACCTTCTGCGAAAATTGCAAAACATAATTTTATGTACACCAATGCCTTGATCCATGAAACCAGTCCTTATCTGCTTCAACATGCCCACAATCCGGTTAACTGGCATCCCTGGGGTCCCCAGGTTCTAGACCTGGCCAGGAAAGAGCATAAATTGCTTTTGATCAGTATAGGATATGCAGCCTGCCACTGGTGTCATGTAATGGCACATGAATCTTTTGAGGACCCGGAAGTGGCTCAAATTATGAACCGGCATTATATCTGTGTAAAGGTGGACCGCGAAGAACGCCCCGATGTAGACCAGATATATATGAATGCCGCTTTGCTGGTTTCCGGAAACGGAGGTTGGCCACTGAATGCCTTTGCCATGCCCGATGGAAAGCCTTTTTACGCAGGCACCTATTATCCCAAGGAAAAATGGAAGGAGGTGCTGAGTTACTTTGCCATGCTTCAACAAAAGGAGCCACACACCCTTCAGCAACAGGCAGCATACCTTTCTAATGGAATCAGTCAAATAGAACTGATTCCCAAAAATGAAACTCCGGTGTCCCGGGATGCAGACTGGCTTGGATCAGTATTTGGCATACTGGAGGCAAGGGTAGACCCGAAATTCGGGGGTATGTCAGGTTCCATAAAATTTCCGATGCCCTCCATCTGGGAATTTTTGTTGCAATATCATCATTTTAGCGGAGACCCGGTTGCCCTCGAACGCGTGACTCTAACCCTGGACCACATGGCGATGGGTGGCATATATGACCAAATCGGAGGTGGATTTTCCAGGTATTCCACCGACCCCTACTGGCACGCACCACACTTTGAAAAAATGCTTTATGATAATGCCCAACTGGTCAGTCTTTACAGCCATGCTTTTCAACTCACGGGCAAACCGCTATACAAGAGAATCGTATATGAAACCATAGCATTTATAAAAAGGGAATTGACTTCTCCTGAGGGAGGTTTTTTTTCTTCATTGGATGCCGACAGTCAGGGCGAAGAGGGGCGCTATTATGTCTGGAAACAGGAGGAAATTGAAGAAACTCTGGGATCTGATGCACCAATATTTATGGAGGCTTATGGGATTCGAGCCAAAGGGAACTGGGAATCTGGCTACAATATCCCGGACCTGCTGGAGGGAAACCGGAACGTGGCAGAAAAATACGGTCTTTCTGAGGCCCAGTTTGCCGAAAAAATAGGAGAAATGGGCGCTAGTCTTTTGCAAGTCCGGGAAGAAAGGATTCGTCCCGCGACGGATGACAAAATTCTTTCCTCCTGGAACGCCCTGATGACCAAGGGACTTTTGGACGCCTACCAGGCCTTTGGGGAAAGGGACTTTCTGGTGATGGCGCAACAAAACTTCAGGTTTTTAAGTCAACACCTTGGGAGTGCCGAAGGAGGCCTGCACCGAAGCTACCGGGACGGCCGCTCGGCAATTCCCGGATTTTTGGATGATTATGCGCAGTATATTCAAAGCTTGATCGGGGCTTACCAGGTTACATTTGACCAGGAATGGCTGGAGCGCGCCCAGTCCGTTACCGAATATGTGATCATACACTTTTATGATCCTGATTCTGGTATGTTCTTCTATACAGAGGACCGGTACAGCGATTTGATTGCCCGGAAAATGGAAGTGGCTGATAACGTGATCCCCGCCTCCAACAGTGTCATGGCCGGAAATTTGTTCTGGCTGGCTGCTTTACTCGACCAGGAGAAATTCCATGAAATTGCATCGCAACAATTGAATAATGTACTTGAGGAGATAAAGAAATCACCCTCAGAATACAGTTATTGGGCCCAAATGGGATTGATTTGGGTCAGGCCTCCCTATGAAGTAGCCATTGTCGGACCGGATTGGAAAAGCAAATTGAAGGAATTTCAGAAGCATTATTTGCCGGAAGTAATCTACCTGGGGGGACCCGATGAAGGTTCGCTTTCCCTATTGAAAAATAAGGTAGTTCCTGGCAAAACCATGGTATATGTCTGCCGGGACAAGACCTGTCAGAAACCTACGGAGGATGTTAAGGAGGCACTTGACCAGTTAAAACATTAGGGAATGTCTGCGCAAAGTTCACAATCCATCAATTATTTACCCAAGCCTTACTTTCTGTCCAATCTTCAAAAAGATTGATATCCTGCCTGCCTAGG
>JAJXYG010000031.1 GCA_021780705.1 Bacteroidota bacterium | reverse complement strand
GATCTCCCATCATATCAAAGAATTTCTGGAAAATTGGGAGGATTTTCTTCCCATCACCCAGCACGGACTGCTGATGATCTCTGAAGGGATGGGTGCGGCCACAAAAGGGATCCCCATTGAAAAGGTGACCCTGCTTTCCCCGGTACCTCATCCTACCTCCTGCAGGGATGGCTATGCGTTCCGCCAGCATGTAGCCACCGCCCGGCGGAACCGGGGGGTACCCATGATCCCGGAATTTGACCAGTACCCGGTTCTTTATTTCACCAATCACCAAAGCATCAAAGGACCCGGGGAAATCCCCTGTATGCCGGACCATTTTGAAAAGTTGGATTTTGAATTGGAAGTAGCGGTCGTGATCTGTAAAGAGGGAATCAATATTTCGGCAGAAGAGGCGGATGGCTATATCGGCGGACTAATGGTGATGAATGATTTTAGTGCCCGCACCCTGCAGATGGAAGAGATGAAGCTAAACCTTGGGCCCTGCAAGGGTAAAGATTTTGCGACAGCCCTGGGGCCCTGGCTGGTGACCCCGGATGAACTGAAGGGTTTTGAAATTCCTGCAAAAGAAGGGCATACCGGAAAGAACTGGGACTTGCGCATGACAGCCAAAATAAACAACCAGGAAGTCAGCCGGGGATCCCTGGGAGATATGGACTGGACCTTTGCCGAACTGATTGAAAGGGCTTCCTATGGAGCCGCCGTTTTTCCGGGCGACGTGATCGGAAGCGGGACAGTTGGTACCGGGTGCTTTATGGAACTCAATGGCACGGGCCGTCTGCAGGATAGAAATTATAAGGACCAGTGGCTTCAGGAGGGAGACCGGGTGGAACTGGAAGTGCAGGGACTGGGCCGTCTTCATAACACCATTGTGAAAACTCCTACGGACTGGAGTATACTCAAAAAGAAAAAGCTTTGAAACCATGAAATTTTCTCAACTTTCCGAGACCCTTGCCCCATCTGAGATCCTGAAAATTGGAAACCGGGTCAAGCAGGCCCTGGCTGGTGGAGAATCTCTCTATAATTATACCATTGGAGACTTTGATCCCAAAATATTTCCGATTCCGGGAGTTTTGGAAGAAGCTATCATAGGGGCCTACCGGGAGCACTTTACCAATTACCCGCTGGCTGAAGGCAATTTTGATTTGCGAAAGTCGATCAGGGAATATATCTCCATATTCCAGGACCTTCATTATGACGAATCAGAGATCCTCGTGGCTTCCGGAGGGCGACCCCTCATCTTCGCGCTCTTCTTTTCACTTTGTGACCCGGGGGATAAAGTGATTTTCCCGGTTCCGTCCTGGAACAATAATTACTATACCCATTTTGTGAAGGGAACCGCAGTGGTAGTGGACACCCGGGAGGAAAACCGGTTCATGCCCACCGCAGAAGAAATCGCGCCACATCTGCCAGGTGCTACCCTGCTTACCCTGTGTTCCCCTCAGAACCCCGCCGGCACCCTTTTTCGAAAAGAGGAGCTGTGGCAGATCTGCGAGCTGGTCGTCCAGGAAAATGCACGCCGGGGAGCAGATGAAAAGAAGCTCTATGTCCTTTATGACCAGCTATACTCCCAGTTGATATATGGGCAGGGTACCCACTACAATCCCGTGGAGATACACTCCGGAATGAGACCCTATACCATAACCGTGGACGCTGTCAGCAAATCCTTTGCCGCTACCGGGGTTCGATTGGGTTGGTGTTTGGGACCCGGAACTGTAATCGAGAAAATGAAGGTCTTGCTGACGCTCGTAGGGGCCTGGGCGCCCATGCCGGAGCAAAAGGGGCTGGCTGCTTTTCTCGGGCAGCCAGGAGAAGTAGCCCTTTTCCTAAACCGGTTTCGGCTGTCCCTGCACCTGAGGCTGGAGCAATTGTACCAGGGAATTGAACACCTGAAAGAAGAAGGCTATCCAGTGGATGCCATAGCCCCGGAAGGAGCAGTCTTCTTATCGGTGAAAATTGACCTCATGGGCCAAAAAAGTACTACAGGGGTGAGGATTGAGTCCGCAGAAAATCTAACCGCCTTCCTGCTCAGGGAGGCCAGACTGGCGGTAGTGCCCTTCTACGCCTTCGGCAGTGAAGGCAATCCCTGCTGGTTCCGCCTGAGTGTGGGGACCAGCAAACTTGATGAAATAGACCGCATGATGGACAGTCTCCGGCAGGCCCTGGATCTTTTTCCGGCAGCCATGCTGGAGCACTCAAACGAAGCATATGGAAATTGAATTAAAGAATGTCCCTACTTTAGAAAAGCAATATTACCTGCAACACCTGATTGTCCCCAGACCCATCGCACTGGCCTCTACCAAAGACAAAATGGGCAGAGTAAATCTGAGCCCCTTCAGTTTCTTCAACCTCTTTTCTTCTGAACCGCCGGTGGTGATATTTTCTCCTGCCCGCAGACTCAGAAACAATACGACCAAGCATACCCTGGAAAATGTCAGGCAGACCGGGGAAGTGGTCATCAACCTGGTGGATTATGACATGGTTCAGCAGACCTCGCTGGCCAGTTGTGAATACCCTGAATTTACCGATGAATTTGTCAAGGCGGGTTTCACGAAGGTCCCGGCTACCCTGGTATCCCCGCCCCTGGTCGGGGAGAGCCCCGCCAGTCTCGAGTGCCGGGTTCTTGAAATCAAATCCCTTGGTGAAAGAGGCGGTGCGGGACAGTTAGTCATCTGTGAGGTGTTAAAAATTCATGTGAAGGACTGCCTCCTCGACCGCAATGGCAGGATTGACCAACGCAAGTTCAGGGCAGTGGCCCGCCTGGGAGGGAACTGGTATTCCAGGGTAAGTCCATCCACACTATTTGAAGTGCCCAAACCCAATACCAAACTGGGGATGGGAATAGACCAGCTTCCTGCTTCCGTGAGAAGCAGTGAAGTACTCAGCGGCAATGACCTTGGAATCCTTGCCAATTATGAGGAAATCCCGGTACCGGATCCGACTGAGCAGGCGGCGGCCCTTGCCTGGTGTAAACACCGACGCAGGCAAAGCCCTGAGAAAGAACCCTTCTTCTTGCATAATGTCGCCAAATACCTATTGAAATTTCACAAACCGGATTGGGCCTGGCAGGTGTTGTTGTTGGAAAAGGAAGCGTAGAATTATCGTATAGCTTTTAAAGTATTTTTTGACCTGGAACTACCCCGGTTCCCTTGGGTGGTCTCCTAAAATATGATCATTAAGAGAAAATTGAGAATAAGGTCAAAGTGGTCCTACCTCATAATGTCTTATTTGGAACGAGATGAAATGGTCTTTAAGAATTCCTCTAAGGGATATGACTGCAATAAGAAAACGTTTAAGGATGGTTATACTTTGAGATAGTGGTGGCAATTTTTTACAAAAATCAAATTTTTACGTTTTCGTAAAATCAATTAATTGTAAAATAACTGTATTGGAAAATAATGAAATAGCACTCGATAAGTTTGAGAGAAAATTCAAGTTGAAAATGAACAGCAAAATTTCTTAATATCG
>JAJXYG010000322.1 GCA_021780705.1 Bacteroidota bacterium | reverse complement strand
CAGCTACCAACCTGCCCCTTGGCCCAAATGATTTGAATATTGGGAGTGAGACTACTCCTTATTGGTACCTGAACGGATCAGTTTCCGCACCTCCTACAGATGGGAAGCTTGCTCCGGATCTCAGCTTTCTAAACGCAAAATATATCGCTCCGGGATCTGCACCGCGTAAAAACCCTGTTGCGGTATCCGTGCAATTTCATCCTCCGGATAATCCGAAGTCGCTACTGACCCTGGTGTGCAATATCCGTATTGTCACGGCTTCCTATAAAGTCACCCTGCACGGAGAGATCACAGGACCCAAAGGAATCCATTTCCTGGTAAACGGCGTCAGTTACCGCAATCTGCATTCCTATGCAGACGGGACCTATGCGCTATTAAGTTATGATGGTTCCAAGAATATGCATCTGACTGTAAGTGCCGCGGGCGTACCCGGGAAAATGTGGTTGGTAAGTCCGCTGGAGTATGATATCCCGGTAGTCATCAATATAGGCAATATCAAAAAGGGGCCGGCTCCTGCAAAAGTCTCGATTGAATCTTTCTCCCCTACCCAAATGGGGGGATATACTGCCGAAGATTATTGGACACCCGGAGGGATCATGAACTTCCCGGGTTATATCTCGCACACCTTTACACCCGTTTTTTATCAAATTGCAGTTAATTCTGCAAAAGAAACCAAGAACCAGGCGGTTGCAGACATGGGATTCCTGCAGCGCCTTAAGGCCCATGAAGGCGATGCAGCCTATCTGCGATCTGCCCAAGGAAGGGCGGATCTTCAAAAGATGCAGCAATATATGGAGGCCCATGGCAGAGGGGACCTGTTCAGCCATATGCAGCACCCCTCCTCCAAACCTTCAGCATATTCCGAGGCCTTTGTAAAGGGAATGCAGGGCACCCAGACTCATCCAGGATCATATGGACCGCCACCGGGTATGAATACCCCAAATGTGATGAATGGGCTGCTACACCTACCGGGCACCTTTAATCCCAAATCAGGCAACTCAATGACCATTTTTGAAGAGGCAAGCCCTGGAGGGGGGCTTCAGGGTACCTTAATCGTAAAGGTGCAAAAATTGCACTAGGAAGCTTTTACAATTCTCTATTGAAATTCAAAATGTAAATACCTAATGGACCGATTCTCACCCAATAACCGATTGGCTCACACCTGGTTGAAACCATTGCTTTCGGCAATCCTTGTGCTATGCTGCCTGGGATTGCAGGCACAAAATGTGAATGATTATTTTCTGATACCCGGTAGTTCCTTTCTGCTTCCCGAAGGGGAATCCATGCATTTGTATATCCATTATTTCGGACCAGACGGGACCATGCACGAGGGAGTGGATTCTTATAACAAGCAATTACCCCAGTGGTTCCTCAATGGAAAACCCCGGAATCAGTCAGGCCCAAAATCCGGCAAGCTCAGTGAGGACCTTAGCTTTGAGCACGCAACCTATACGGCGCCCTCTCAGATCCCACCCGGCAATCCGGTTACGATCTCCGTGCAGTTTCACCCCTCTGACAGCAGCAAAACCCTGGTAACCCTGCTATGTAATGTAACTATCATCCAACCGGCTCATAACTGGTATATCACCTTTACCTACGAGTCCACGACCGAATCCTCGGATAATTCTGCCACCCAGACTGAGGAATATCGAAGTCATAAAACAGGGTCCGCTTCCATGGTCATCCGGGCAGAATCCGAAGATGACGACGGTCAGATTAGGATTAATACCGAAGATGATTCCGTCCTGCTTAGCAAGACCTCCGGAACCTGGCAGGAAGATAGGGTCCATATTTCCAGGAACATGCTTGGAGCAGTACAGGATAAGGACATCCGTCACCATACCGGGAAGGTTACCACCCAAAAGGCGGGTTTTGAATTTGAGTATGACTCAGATCCCAATGGGGAGAGGGGTCTGGCCGGTACGGGCCTGGATTATGATGTGCAGGGTACCGACAGGTTTTTTAAGATGGATAATGACAACCACCTCGTGGAAACCGACGAGGAGGTCCATGAGCCATACGGCACCAATATTCTTTTGGGAAGTTCCGAAGACCATCTCAAAAAGACCCGGGATGGATTTCAAATCGATTATTCTGTTTCAAAGGATACGACCTATACCGATGCCATTGGGGTGACCCACCACAAAAGCAGCCATGTCACCTACCATGTCTCCCTTACACGAAAGAAGGCATCCCGCAGAGGCACCACCTGGAATTTCACCGGTAAGGTGTACGGGTCGAAACAGTCCTAGCAGGCGAAAACATATTTAGTCAGGAACAACCCCCGGATCAGGCGTCGAGCGGGTGAGCCCCCGGGGGATTTTTATGTCTCAGAGAATCTTTCCGTCCTTCATGTGCAGGATTCGGTCACTCATTTGTGCCAGTTCCTCATTATGGGTCACAATCAGAAAGGTCTGCTGAAATCGGTCGCGAAGACTGATGAAGAGCTTGTGCAGGTCTCTTGCATTGGCTGAGTCCAGGTTTCCGGTCGGTTCATCTGCCATTACAATGGAAGGTTTGTTGACAAGGGCCCTGGCTACTGCCACCCTTTGCTGTTCCCCTCCGGAGAGTTCTCCCGGTTTATGGTCTGAGCGGTCCTTAAGTCCCAGGATTTCGAGCAATTCCACCGCCCGGCTCTGGACTTCCTGGGTCTTTTTCCCGGCAATCCATCCGGGCACACAGATATTTTCCAGCGCGGTAAATTCAGGCAGCAAATGATGAAACTGGAACACAAAACCAATATGGGTGTTGCGGAAGGCTGCCAGCCGCCTTCCTTTGAGTTTAAACACCGGCACCTCATCCACCACCAGGGTGCCCTTTGAAGCGGCATCAAGGGTACCCAAAATATGAAGAAGGGTACTTTTACCTGCCCCGGAAGAACCTGATATACTGACAATTTCCCCACGGGAAATTTCGATATCCACCCCTTTAAGGACCTCCAGCGAACCGTAATTTTTGTGAATTCCTGTAGCTTTTAACATCTGGATAAGTAAAGGTGACGCTTGAATTTTAGCGGCATAAAAATACACAAAAGGTGGCAGGTTGTGGATATATATTACCCTTCTATAAGGGGCCCCGCGGTTTTCACAAAACAATATTTGGAAATCCCGTTTTAACTTTTACATTTGCGAAAAATTGAGATTCCCGGAACCTGATTTTTAATAGTACTAAATGAAAAATATATGTTTTGGACCTTAGAACTTGCCTCCCACCTCGAAGATGCTCCCTGGCCAGCTACCAAAGATGAATTGATCGACTATTCCATCCGTAGCGGAGCTCCGATAGAGGTGGTAGAAAATCTCCAGGAACTTGAGGATGAGGGAGGCGAAATTTATGAAGGACTTGAGGATATATGGCCTGATTATCCGAGTCAGGAGGACTTCTTCTTCAATGAAGATGAATATTGATTCAAAAAAAATTGCAGGGGCCGCTGGAGATCAGCGGCCTTTTTATTGGCTACCGGCAGAGGT
>JAJXYG010000025.1 GCA_021780705.1 Bacteroidota bacterium | reverse complement strand
CGTATCTTCTTGTCAAAAAAGTCCTCAATCCAAAAACCCCGAAAGCTCCTCAATCATATTCCTGCTTCCAATAAATAGGGGAGAACGTTGGTGGAGGCTTTCCGGCACCTTTTCAAGGATTCTTTGGAATCCATCGGTAGCAATTCCTCCGGCCTTTTCCACAATGTACGCCATGGGATTGCACTCATACATCAGTCTGAGTTTTCCCTCTGGTCGCTCGGTGGTTCCCGGGTACATAAAGATCCCGCCTTTGATCAGGTTGCGGTGGACATCGGCTACCATACTCCCAATATACCGCTGGCTATAGGGGCCTCCGTCACGAGTCCCTTTTTCCTGGCAGAGGGTGATATAGTCCCGGATTCCACTGGAAAACTGAAAGAAATTTCCGTGATTGACGGAATAGAGTTTTCCGGATTGCGGACATTTGATATGGGGATGGCTCAGTGAAAATTCACCAATGGCGGGATCCAAGGTGAATCCATTGACCCCATTGGTGGTGGCATATACCAACACAGTTGATGAGCCATAAATAATATAGCCCGCAGCCACCTGCCGGTTTCCGGGCTGAAGGAAGTCTTCGGTTCGAACGGGGATGCCTCTTTCAGTGATCCGCCGGTAAATACCAAAGATGGTTCCTATGGATACATTGACATCAATATTGCCACTCCCATCCAAAGGATCAAACATACAAACATACTTGGAGTTCATGCTGATGGGATCAGTAAAGGATACGGGATCCTCCATCTCTTCACTGGCAATTCCTGCACAACTGATCCCATGTTTTAACACTCCCAGAAATTGGGTGTTGGCATAATGGTCGAGCTTCTTGACTTCTTCACCCTGTATATTTACGGACCCCATATCCCCCAGAATGTCGACCAACCCCGCCTTATTGACTTCCACGTTCACCCTTTTGGCCGCAAGTCCAATGTCTCTCAGTAGCCCCGCCAGTTCCCCCGTGGCCCTGGGTACGGTGCGCATTTCCTTTATCGTGAATTCATCCAGGGTTAAAATTCTTCGGTTTACCATTTTGTTTGTTTTAGCATCTTGAAATGGATTAAGGGAGTGGCATTATTACACTCCGATATTTATTAGCAAAAAGGCGCTGCGGCGAGAATTTCTTCACTGGCGAAGGGCTTGTATTGTTCAAAATTGTCTACGAAATACCTGGCCAGCATTTTGGCCGTGTTCGTATAACCTTCCTTATCCTCCCAGGTGTATTTGGCACTGAGAATTTCAGAAGGTACCCCCGGGCATTTTTCCGGCATCATAAATCCAAATATCGAATGCGGATAGAATTCCACCTGTTCCAGCTTCCCTTCAAGGACTGCGGTGATCATCGCCCGGGTATATTCCAGTTTGATCCGGCTGCCAACCCCGTAGCCACCTCCGTTCCAACCCGTATTGATCAGCCAGACTTTAGAGCCGTGTTCCTTAATTTTTTTGCCAAGCATTTCCGCATATACCATCGGATGTAATGGAAGGAAGGGGGCGCCAAAGCAGGCACTGAAAGTAGGTTTGGGCTCACGCACCCCGGATTCAGTGCCTGCTACCTTCGCTGTATATCCACTCAGGAACTGGTACATAGCCTGTCCCGGAGTCAGCCTGCTGAGCGGAGGAAGGATCCCGTATGCATCCGCGGTAAGAAAGAATATATGTTCGGGCGGAGGGGCTATGGAAGGGGTGGCGGCATTCTCAATGAAATCAATGGGGTAGCTCGCCCGGGTATTTTCAGTGAGTTCCCGGCTGGAATAATCTACCGTACTTGAACCTGGAAAAAAAGTGACGTTCTCCAGGATGGCCCCCGGCCGGATCGCCCGGAAGATTTCCGGTTCCTTCTCCTTGCTAAGATCAATGGTTTTTGCATAGCAACCTCCTTCAATATTGAATACAGAATCCGCGTCCCATCCATGCTCGTCATCCCCAATCAAAATCCGGTTTGGATCGGCACTCAGGGTAGTCTTGCCCGTGCCACTTAATCCAAAGAAAATGGCCGTGTCCCCATTTCGACCCCTATTGGCCGCGCAGTGCATGGAGAGTACTTCTTTTTGGGGCAACAGAAAATTTAAGATACTGAATACTGCCTTTTTTATTTCACCGGTGTACTGGGTACCCCCAATCAGAATAATCTTTTTGGTAAGATGGATGATGACAAAATTGGATTGCCGGGTGCCATCCGTTTTGGGATCCGCAAAAAAGTGCGGCACATGAATCAGGTACCATTCCCTTGCGTCAGGGGGGATCACAGATTCTTCGGGACGAAGAAACATATTATAGGCAAATAAATTGCAGCAGGGATTTTCATTGATTACCCTGAGTGGGATCTGGTACTGCGACTTGGACGAGGCAAGACAATCCCTGACCCAGAGATCTCGATCCTTCATATGTGCGAGAATCCGGGTATAAATCCGGGCAAAATATTTTTCTTCCAGGGCAATATTAAAATCATTCCAGTGCACCAGGTCCCGGGTAGCAGGCTCATCGACAATAAACCGGTCTTTGGGACTTCTGCCGGTGAATGCTCCTGTGTCAATTACCAAAGCCCCCTGGTCGCTTAAGACCCCTTCACCTTTTTGAAGGGCCTGCCGGATGAGGACTTCGGGTGGAAGTTGATAGTGTAGTTGCCCGGACCAATCGGGCGCGAAAACCAGGTCATGAATTATTTGGTCGGCCACAAGTTGTGAAAACCTGGAGGGAGATGCCATAAAGGGGTAGAATTTTAAATGATCAATTCCCAAAAACTGTCCGATGGGATTTTCGTTTGTTGCAGTCTTCTTATTTGCAATTTTTCCGGAATAGCAGGCTCCGGATATTTCTCTCCCTAAAGTGCGGGAAAGAATCTAAGCTGGAATTGAATCAGTCGCAAGTGCTTCCATCAGCCCGAAATAGCTGTCTGATTTGTCGTAGAAGATCTTAAAGGGATAGTCGGGCCTCATAATATTCTTGAGTGCAAACATAATATCAATTTGATGCATCCAAAAATTATTTGACGATTTTGTTTGGGGCCGGTTTTGCAAGTGGTGAAATATCGGTAGACTTCTTTTTAATTCCCCTCAGCAATCCACCTGCTTTGCAGGTGGTTATGTACTTACCTGCTATGCAGATGCACTAAATTAGGTGAGGAGAGTTTTTGGTGCAAAGATGAAATAATTTTGTGGGATGCAAAAGGCAGTAAGATATCGATTGTATCCCACGGAAAGACAAAAGGAATTGCTGTCAAAGCATTTTGGTAGTGTAAGATTTATTTATAACCTGGCACTTGAGACCAAATCGTGGGTATATACTGCCTATAAGATAAGTCTCTCCCGGTATGAATTACAGGAGCAGGTGAAGGAGCTGAAGCAGGATTGCCCGTGGCTGAGGGAAGTAAACAGCCAGAGCCTGCAGGCAGCCTTGCGGGACCTGGATCGGGCCTATATTAATTTTTTCAAGGGCCGGGCGGGTTTTCCGGTGTATAAAAAGCGAAAGAACCG
>JAJXYG010000274.1 GCA_021780705.1 Bacteroidota bacterium | reverse complement strand
CCCAAAAACCCAAACTTTAGAAAATACAACCAACTGCTTCTTGGTTGGATTGGGCAACCATTTCAATTTTCTGGGATCCATCCTAATCAGTTTTAATGAAAAGGTAAAAAAAAATCCCGTATCATACGGAATTTTTTTTGGGGCTCCCATTCGTTCAGAAGCATAAAAAATATAAATCAACCTTTGTAAGAGATTATATGTCAGTAGCCTCGCCATAGGCTACCGCGGTAGCTTCCTTGACCGCCTCGCTCATAGTAGGATGCGGGTGGATGGCATTGAGTATTTCATGCGCGGTAGTTTCCAGCTTACGGGCGACGACGATTTCGGCAATCATCTCCGTTACATTATTTCCGATCATATGGCAGCCAAGTAATTCCCCGTACTTTGCATCATAGATGATCTTGACAAATCCTTCCGTACTGCCTGAAGCGGTGGCCTTTCCACTGGCCAGGAAGGGAAATTTGCCGATTTTTAATTCATACCCTGCTTCCCTGGCTGCCTTTTCGGTATACCCGACCGAGGCTACTTCAGGAGAACAGTAAGTACAACCTGGCACATTATTGTAATCAATGGGTTCCGGATTTTTGCCAGCCAGGTGTTCTGCAGCATTGATTCCTTCTTTTGAAGCCTTGTGGGCAAGGGCCTGATGGGGGGTGCAATCCCCAATTGCATAAACACCGGATATATTGGTCTGTTGATGCCCGTCTACCACAATCCGTCCTTTTTCGGTTTTAATGCCTACCTGTTCCAATCCAATCTCTTCAATATTGGCAGCAATTCCCACGGCACTCAATAGTACATCGGCTTCCAGCGTGATCTCTCCGGTAGGAGTCTTTACGGTGGCCTTTACCCCGTCTCCCATAGTGTCCACCTTGGTAACCTCACTATTGGTCATGATGGTAATTCCCTGCTTTTTGAGGTTCTTGTCCAGTTCTTTGGAAATTTCCTCATCTTCCACCGGGACGATCCTCGGCAGGAATTCCACGATAGTCACCTTGGTTCCCAGGCTGTTATAGAAATAGGCAAATTCAGTCCCGATTGCCCCTGAACCCACCACGATCATGGATTTGGGCTGGACAGGAAGGGACATGGCGGCTCGGTATTCGATAATCTTCTTTCCGTCCAGTTTCATGGCAGGAAGTTCTCGTGCCCTGGCTCCTGTGGCGATTATGATATTTTTTGCTTCAAGTACCTGCTTTTTGCCGTCTGATCCGGTAACTTCGAGTTTATTGGCCGCTACCAGCTTCCCGTTTCCCATCACCACATCAATCTTGTTCTTTTTCATCAGGAACTGGACCCCTTTATTCATCTTTTCGGCTACCCCGCGGCTGCGGCTGACAATACTCTCAAATACGGGTTTGGCATCCTTGATCTCAATTCCGTAGTTCACGGAATGTCTGGCATATTCATATACCTGGGCACTCTTTAAAAGCGCTTTGGTGGGAATACAACCCCAGTTCAGACAGATTCCTCCCAGGTTCTCCCTTTCTACAATTGCTACTTTTTTCCCCAGTTGTGAAGCACGGATCGCTGCCGGATATCCACCGGGTCCGCTTCCCAGCACTATAACGTCGTATGCCATAATACTTTAGTTTTTAATAATGATTAGGTTATGGTAAGAGCGCCAAAATTACTTTAGAATAGCCAAAGCGCAAAAAGGGTAGTTTTTCAAAATATTGCTGGATGGGATAGCCAAATCCAAAGGCCAGGGCCGGGGCTTTTAGGCCTGGAATCCCCAGTCAGTGGCTCCTGGAGTTACTGTCCGGTCTTCATATCCTCGGCCAGGGATTTCAGGGAGTTGATCGAGACATTGAATTCAAAACCGATCAATACGACCAGGGAATTTAAAAAGATCATGATCATAATTACCATAATGCTGCCAATGGACCCGTACAGGATATTGTACCGGCCGAAATTGCTCACAAAGGCAGAAAAGGCAAACGTGGCCAAAATGCTGAGCAGGGTGGCAATAACTGCCCCCGGAGAAAAGAGTTTCCAACGCTTTTTCACGGAAGGCGCATACTTATAAATGAAGGCATAGGTGTAAAAGATCAGCCCGATAATCAGGATCCATTTCCCAAACAGGATGATGTGGCGAATTCGGAGGTTGGTAATTCCCAAAAGGTTCAGGATGTTGTTTTGGATTAGAAGCAGGATCAGGCAGATCATAAAAAGGCCGAAGAGCAGTGCCGTAAGTTTGATAGCCTCCCATCTCATTTTCAGGGGTTTCATCTTTTCAAAACCGATATAATCCTTGTTGAACGATCTCATCAGCCCGATTACAGCATTGGAAGCAAAAAACAGGGAAATAATGAAGGTGAAGGAGAGCAGCCCGATTTTTGACCCGTCAATAAATCCATCTACAAACTGAATAAGCCCCTGGTTGTAATTGTGTGAAGGGATGATGGAGGTGATGAGCCCCCGCAGCTGACGCTTTAGTCCGATCTTTGACACAAAGGGCAAATTGGGAATCAGCGTGAAGATAAAGAGGCTGGACGTGGGAATAGACATGATGAAGTTATAGGATATCGCAGCCGCCCGTTCGGTGAGGCTGGGAATGCTGAATCCCCTGATAAAGTACCTAACCACCTCATATACCGATATTCCCTCAAAACCCGGGGGAACCCACTTTTTGCTTTTCCTTACTAAGAATCGTAGGGGTAGAAAAAGTCTCCGTATCCATAACCGCTTTGCCAATACTGTGTCAAATAAATTGTATCATGAAAAATAATCTTCCCGGGGCGCTAAAATACTCAATATTACCCTATTCTTACCGACCTGGTTTATACAGGCTGTCAAGTGCATTCTGGTATGCCCTGGCATAATGCTGGTGTTCGCCAAAGGTCTTTGAAAAATCGGAGAGACCTCCAGAATTGGGCCGGGCTACAAAGTATAGATAATCTGTCTGGGGCGAATTCAGGACGGCATCCAGGGTCTCCATACTGGGGGTATTGATGGGACCGGGAGGTAACCCCTTATGGAGGTAAGTATTATAAGGAGAGGGGACGGTAAGGTATTTATAATAGATTCTTTTCAGTCCAAAGTCTTTCATGGCATATTTGATGGTGGGATCGGCTGCCAGTTTCATCCCCTTGTGCAGCCGGTTCAGATACACGCTGGCGATTTTGCCCTTGTCCTCCACCCGGTTGGTTTCTTCTTCTACGATCGAGGCCAGGGTATAGACCTGCTGGGGGGTAAGATGGAGTTTGGCCGCCTCTTCCAGTCTTTTCGGGTTCCAGAATCTGTGGTTTTCACGGGCAAGCCGCTTTAAAATGGCAGTCAGGGAGGTATTCCAGTTGATGATATAGGTGTTGGGAATAATCAGGGTAAGGACCGTATTGGAATCTACCCTGAATGGCGCGAGGGAATCATTGTTGGAGAAATAACGGATGACATCCGCCGAATCGGGTTCAAACTCGACCCCGATCTTGTGGGCCAGTTCCTCCTTGGTCCTCAGTTTGGTGATTACCAGTCTGAC
>JAJXYG010000154.1 GCA_021780705.1 Bacteroidota bacterium | reverse complement strand
CATCCACCTGAACCAGCCAAAGGCATGGCAACCCATGTCCATGAGTACCCCGCCACCGGCCCGGTCAATATCATAGAACCAGTCAGAATGAGGTCCGGAATGTTTTTCTCCTTGTTTTAACATATATACGCCTCCAATTGCGCCTTCCTTCACCATATGTCTGACCCTTTCATATTTCGGGGCGTAGCATAACTCCTCGGCATACATGAGTTGCACCCCTGCCTGCTGGCAGGCGTGGATCATTTCATCTGCCTGCTGCAGGTTCATTGCAAGCGGTTTTTCGATAATGACATGTTTGCCGGCACTGGCAGCCATCAGGGTGGCCTGGTGATGGAGAAAATTGGGCAGGCAGACATCCACCACTTCGCACCCGGAATCCCTGATGACAGATTCCATATTGTCTGTGCTGAAGGGGATTCCATGGTCAGCCGCAAATTTTGCTGCTTTTCGGGAATCTCTGGCATAAACCGCCACGACCTCGGCCTCCGGAACAAATCGCCGGTAACTTTCCATATGTATGTCTGCAATGAATCCTGCCCCGAGCAGGGCAACCCTGGTTCTTTCCATTCGTTAGGTTGAAACTTGGATGAAGCAATCTTTATTGCTACAAAATAAGGATGTTTCCCTTCATAATGAAACGCATTTTTTTGTACGGAATATTCTTTTATGAACGAAATAGCGGAAATTTACTTTCTCAAACAGCCCGAGCGGCTACTATTGATTGCCATCCCAGAGTGAATTAATTGTTTATCATCATGAATACATTAAAAAGAACTATTGTAATCTGCCTGTTTACGGGCTATTGGATGATTCCATTTGCAGGTTTTGGCCAGAAGACCCTGGATCAGAAAGTGGATTCCGTACTTAAATTGATGACCCTGGAAGAAAAGGTGGGTCAGATGAATCAATATAATGGAGACTGGGCAGCTACCGGTCCTATCACTCCCGATGGAGATAAACAGGACCAGATCCGAAAAGGATTGGTGGGTTCCATGCTCAATGTAACCGGGGTGGAACATACTACTGAATTGCAGAAAATTGCGATGGAGTCACGTTTGAAGATTCCGCTTCTATTCGGTCAGGATATCATCCATGGCTACAGGACGATCTTTCCCATTCCGCTGGGAGAAGCGGCCAGTTGGGATATGAAGGCGATAGAACAGTCGGCGCGGATTGCAGCCACGGAGGCTTCTGCTGCCGGGGTCCAGTGGACCTTTGCACCCATGGTCGATATTGCCCGGGATCCCAGATGGGGACGGGTTATGGAAGGAGCAGGCGAAGATCCGTATCTAGGCTCACAGATCGCCAGGGCCCGGGTGCTGGGATTCCAGGGCAAGGGACTGGGACATACCGATGCAGTGATGGCCTGCGCGAAACATTTCGCAGGCTATGGGGCAGCCATTGGAGGCAGAGATTATAATACCGTGGATATGAGCCTGCTGACTCTTTGGAATGTCTATCTTCCTCCCTTTAAGGCAGCCGAAGAGGCAGGTGCCGCCACCTTCATGAATTCCTTCAATACCCTCAATGGAATCCCCGCTACAGGGAATTCTTATCTCCAGCGTGATATTCTCAAAGGGAAATGGAAATTCCAGGGATTTGTGGTCAGCGACTGGAATTCCATTGGTGAAATGATTCCTCACGGGTTTGCCCGGGATCATGCGGATGCCGCCCTGAAAGCGATCTCTGCCGGTAATGATATGGACATGGAAAGCAGGAGTTATATCCAGAACCTGCCCAAACTGGTCCGGGAAGGGAAGGTCAGTGTGAACCTTGTCAATGAGGCGGTCAGGCGAATACTAAAAAAGAAATTTGAACTGGGACTTTTCGACGATCCCTACAAGTTCTCCAATGCCCAAAGGGAAAAATCCCAGTGGGATAATTCTGCCAACCTGATGGTGGAAAAATCCATGGCGGAAAAAAGTGTGGTTTTGCTCAAGAATGAAGGCCAATTACTTCCTCTGAATCGCGAAAAACTCAAGGGAAAAACCATTGCCCTGATTGGCCCCCTGGTCAGGAGCATCCGCCAAAACCTGGGATTCTGGAGCTATTCCTGGCCGGATGATTCCCTGCGGGTGATTTCGACCTGGAAGGGGATTGCCCAAAAAGTAGGTGATGATATTCACCTGGCATACGCTAAGGGATGTTCGATTACAGATACTTCAAAGGCCGGTTTTGAAGAGGCCGTCGAAACAGCGCGAAAGGCAGATATTGTAATCATGGAAGTAGGAGAAGCTGCAGACATGAGTGGGGAAGCCAAAAGCAGGAGCAATATTCACCTGCCCGGGGTTCAGGAGGATCTGATCAAAGCCATCTATGCTACGGGCAAACCAGTGATCGTTTTGATCAATGCCGGGAGACCCCTGATTTTCAACTGGACCTCTGCCCATGTGCCGGCCATACTATATACCTGGTGGCTGGGTACGGAAGCGGGTGGCGCCGTAGCTGATGTGTTATTCGGAGATTATAATCCTTCCGGAAAGCTGCCCATTACCTTTCCGCGAGCAGAAGGGCAGATCCCCATTTATTATGACCATTTCAACACCGGCAGACCTCCCAAAAATGCCAATGACCTCAACTATGTATCCTCCTATATTGATCTGCCCAATAGCCCGGCATATCCTTTTGGGTACGGGTTGAGTTATACCACCTTTTCCTATAGTGATATCACGTTGAATTCCCCCATCCTGAGACCGGGGGGAACCCTGGAGGCTTCTGTGGAGGTTACCAATACGGGAAAGTATCCGGGCAAGGAGACCGTACAATTGTATACCCGACAGATGGTGGGATCGGTGGTAAGACCTGTGGAAGAACTTAAGGGATTTAAACAAGTCTACCTTACCCCGGGGGAAAGCCGGAAGGTAACGTTTGCCCTGACGGTCAATGACCTCAGGTTTTATAACGCCCATTTGAATGAGGTATATGAACCCGGGGACTTTAAAATTTTTATAGGAACCAGCAGCGCACAGGTGAAGCAAGCCGATTTCAAGCTGGAAAAATAAGCGCAAGTATTTGATTGATTTATAATTCTTTAAGAGATTCATGACCTGGATTCCTCCCTGGGTTTTCCTGTGGGGGAAAGAATTAATGTTGGCTTAATACAGAGTTAATGATTTGGTTATATTGAATGCATTTCTTTGTATTCATGATCTTGAGTACCAAAAGCGCTCTACCTCTATTAACCATTAAATTCCGGGTCATGAGCTCCATCTCATATTTCTTTCAAAAAATTCTGATCAGGCTATTTCTGCCCTTGCTGTCTGATCTGTATTCTCCGTTTAAGTTTTTCAAAGTTCCCTCTTAATGCAGTCCAAAAAGAGAAGGGTAGAGGTTCTTGTGTTAAGCGATGTGCATCTGGGTACCTATGGATGCCATGCCAAGGAGCTACTCAAATACCTCAAATCGATCAAGCCTAAAACAGTGGTCCTCAACGGGGATATCATTGATATATGGCAATTCTCCAAAAGGTACTGGCCCAAAAGCCATATGAAG
>JAJXYG010000364.1 GCA_021780705.1 Bacteroidota bacterium | reverse complement strand
TGCCGTTTCGTTCATTTCCACCATGAAGGTGCTTTCCCCACTGCTCAGGTTGTCGCTAGCACCGACCCTGGTAAATATCTTGTCGGTAAGGGGGATCCGGGCTGCATCGGCGGGAACAAAACTTCCGATATGGGTCATCAGGGTGATCAGGGCCGTTTGTCTAAGAATGGCACTCTTTCCGCTCATGTTTGGACCGGTCAGGATGATGATTTGCTGGGAGGAAGGATCCAGCAAAAGGTCATTCGGAATATAGCTTTCGCCCTGGGGTAAATTCCTTTCAATCACCGGGTGGCGGCTGCCCTTCAGCTCCAGTTCCAGCCCGTCATGCAATTCAGGTCTGCGATAGTTAAAATGCTGGGCGTTGTACGCAAAACAAATTAGGCAATCCAGGATGGCAAGTACACTTCCATTGAGTTGTATCGATGGAATAAATTCCTGCAGCGCACTGAGCAGCTCGTCATAGATCAATAGTTCCTTTTGAAGGATTTTATCTTCCGCCCCCAGAATTTTTTCTTCAAACTCCTTGAGTTCCGGGGTTATATATCTTTCGGCACTGGTCAGGGTCTGCTTTCTGATCCAGGACCCGGGAACCTTATCCTTGTGGGTATGGGTCACCTCCAGGTAATATCCAAACACGTTGTTGTATCCGATCTTCAGGGAGCTTATCCCGGTTCGCTCAATTTCCTGCTGCTGCAACTCCAGCAAACGGGACTTCCCGTTGGCCACGATATCCTTGAGGTCATCCAGTGCTTCATCTACTCCCGGTGCAATGATATGGCCCTTGGAAACCGCTACGGGAGGATTTTCAGCGATCACCCGGGTTATTCTTTCTGCAATCGGGAGGCAGGGATCCAAAGAATCCCCGAGCGTCTTTAGGTAGGGGTCTGTGGCAGACAAGCAGCGTTCTTTAATCTGTCCTGCCAGCCTTAACCCTCTTGCTACCTGGACCACTTCCCGCGGGTTGATCCTTTTAAGGGGGATCTTGCTAACCAGCCTTTCCACATCGCCGGCTTCTTTGATATACTGTCCAAGTGATGAGGTGATCTCAGGATTTTTGATCAGAAATTCTACCAGTTCCAGGCGGGCATTAATCTTCACCGGATCGGTGAGCGGCATGACCAGCCACCTTTTAAGGAGCCGGGCCCCCATGGGAGAAAGCGTGTGATCAAGAACCTTCAGCAGGGAATTGCCGTTTTCAGAAGTTCCCAGAATCTCCAGGTTCCGGATGGTGAAACGGTCCATCCATAGATACTCAGACCGCTCCATGCGCTGCAGGGAGGTAATATGTTGCAATTGGGAATGCTCGGTTTCCTTAAGGTAATGCAGCACTGCTCCTGCTGCGATGATTGCATAAGGCAATTCCTCGACCCCAAAGCCTTTCAGGCTTTGGGTACCAAAATGCTTGAGAAGGAGGTCCCTCGCATAATTTTCTTCAAAAATCCATTCATCCAGGCTATAGGTATAGAACCTGGAGCCAAAGGCATTCTTAAAATCCCTTTGCTGGCTCTTTTGAAAAACCACTTCAGAAGGGTTCAAACACTGCAGCAATTTTTCCGCATATTCCCAGTCCCCTTCTGCCACAAAGAATTCCCCGGTGGAAATGTCCAGGAATGAAATTCCAGCCTTGGGGGCTTGCAGGTATATGCCGCAGAGAAAGTTGTTCTTATTATGTTCCAGTAATTTATCATTCAAGGCAACCCCGGGGGTGATGAGTTCGGTTACCCCTCGCTTTACAATCCCTTTAACCAGCTTGGGGTCTTCGAGCTGGTCACAAATGGCCACCCGGTATCCCGCTTTGACGAGTTTGTGGAGGTAGGAATCCAGCGCATGATAGGGAAACCCTGCGAGTTCAGACGCAGTGGGAGAGGCATTGTTCCTTTTGGTAAGGGTGATTCCCAGCACCCTTGAAGCGGTAATAGCATCAGCTCCGAAAGTCTCATAAAAGTCCCCTACCCGAAAAAGCAGTATGGCATCCGGATACTTCGCCTTGATGGCGCTGTGCTGCTTCATTAAAGGAGTGTCGGATTTTGCCATGTACGCTGTGGTGCTGATTTTTGTAAGTAACCGATGGGCTGAAAATTACGAGTTATTATAATAACACGACTTTCAAAAATAGATTCCGCTTTTAAAGTATTTTTGCAAATTAATAGTCTTTTGATGAGAAAACTGAGTATGGAGGCACTGAACCGGAAATCGGTGGAAGAATTCAGAAAAGCGGAGAAAATACCGGTAATCGCGGTGTTGGAAAACATCAGGAGCGCCTATAATGTGGGAAGTGTTTTCAGGACTGCGGATGCATTCCTCCTGGAAGGGATTTATATCACGGGATATACCGCCAGACCACCCCACAAGGAAATCTCCAAAACCGCCCTGGGTGCCGAGGAATCGGTGGATTGGAAATATTTTGCCTCTACTGCTGAAGCGATTGCAGACCTGAGGGGGCGGGATTATGAGGTCTGGGCAGTGGAGCAGGCTTCCGGCAGCCGGAATCTGGAAGAATTTGGGGAATGGGGATGCCAGAGGGCAGCATTTGTCTTTGGCAACGAAGTGACTGGTGTGGAAGAATCCACCATTTCCCTTTGTGATGATTGCATCGAAATTCCTCAATTTGGCATGAAGCATTCTCTTAATATTGCAGTGGCAGCAGGCATTGTACTCTGGGAAGCCACTAAAGCACTGTCAATGAAGACGAACTAATCAATTCTATGGTAAAATCAGTAAAGAATTACCTGTCCCTGGTCACCTTCGCACATACCATTTTTGCGATGCCCTTTGCATTGATTGGGTACTTCCTGGGACTGCGGGCAGTCAAATATGAACCGGCCAAACCCTGGTGGGAACTGCTGATACTGGTCGTGCTATGTATGGTATTTGCCCGAAGTGCGGCCATGGCCTTCAACCGGTGGCTGGATGCGGACTATGATTCAGTCAACCCGAGGACTTCCTTCAGGGAAATTCCGGCGGGAGTGATATCCAGGAGGAATGCCATGATCTTTGTAGTGGCCAGTTGCCTTGCCTTCATGGCAAGCACCTACCTGATAAACGGGCTATTTCTGGCACTGGCCCCCGTGGCCCTCTTTGTCATCCTGTTTTACAGCTATACCAAGCGTTTTACCCCCTTGTGTCACCTGGTGCTAGGACTTGGATTGAGTCTGGCTCCCATCGGCGCCTATATTGCAGTCACCGGGCGTTTTGCACTGGTGCCTATACTTTTTTCCATCTCTGTCATTTGCTGGGTAGGGGGATTCGACGTGATCTATGCCCTGCAGGATATTACCTTTGACAAGGAGCACCAATTGCGTTCTATCCCTTCGATGCTTGGCATCCCCCGGTCTTTGCGGGTGAGCGAAGCGTTGCATTTTCTGTCTTTTGCAGCCATCGTGGCTGCGGGGATGGTCGGAGGTTTCAGTTGGCTTTATTGGTGCGGGGCGGCCATTTTCGGATACTTCCTTGTATATCAGCATACCCTGGTGAAACCGGGAGATCTCTCAAGGGTCAA
>JAJXYG010000170.1 GCA_021780705.1 Bacteroidota bacterium | reverse complement strand
GCCACTCCGGGTGCAGCCGCCGAGTTTGGAATGATTCACATGCTGGGGACCATGAACCATCATGAGGTATTCAAATTTTCAAAGGATATAACCAATGGAGACATCCAGGGGGTGATCCCGACTTCAGCCCTGCCTAGCGGAATCCTTACCATTACCGTTTTTGACCAGCACTGGACCCCAATGGCAGAAAGAATCACCTATGTCAATAACCAGGATTATACTTTTAATGCCACGATGTCTGTCCAACACTGGGGACTGAACAAAAGAGCCCGAAACGAAGTGGAAATCAGCGTCCCTGACAGCCTTCCGGCCAGTTTCTCCGTTTCAGTCACGGATGCCGATATAGACACCGACTCCAGTCACAATATTATTACCAACCTGATGCTCACCGGGGACCTCAAGGGTGAAGTATATGATCCGGCATGGTATTTTGCCAACCAGTCCGATTCCCTCGCACGACAATTGGACCTTGTCATGCTCACCCACGGATGGCGCAGGTTCAACTGGACCAATGTCCTGGCAGGCAAATTTCCCAAGATTCTATATCCCAGGGATTCCACCTACCTTTCCCTTTCAGGGATGATCTATGGTGCCCTGCCCTCCCAGTTAAGAGGTGCGGGCAGTATCATCCTGATGATGAACCCGTGCAAAAAGAAAAACCAGGTAGTCGCCGTTCCGATACATGACAATGGAACATTTGCCGACCCTTCTGTGATCCTCTTTGATACCACCCGCATTTACTACCAATTCCCCAAATCAGCCAACCTGAGCGATGTATTGGTAAAATTCATGACAAACCGGCTGGCTCCTTTCTCTGAAAATACCGCTGCCTCGGGGAAGTATTCCAACGGATATTTGGACACCTCGGGATATTACCGACATGCCATGCTTGCGGATTCCGCACAGAAGTTGCTCAGCCTGTATAAGGGTAAGGTACTCCCCACCGTAACCATTAATGCGAAACCCAAAGATCAACTGGAGGTTATGGATCAACGATATACTTCAGGCATGTTCAGCGGAGGGGATGGCTACCAGTTCGACCTGCTGACAGACCCGGGCGCCTCAGTCCTGCCCAATATATTTACCTATCTCCAGGGAAAGGTGGCAGGCCTCATGATCAATTCCACCACCAACCCCCCGACTCTATCCTGGAGAGGTGGAACCCCGGATGTATACCTGGATGAAGTCCCTGCCGACATGCAAATGGTCTCCTCCATTTCGGTGGCAGATATTGCCTACGTTAAAGTAATGCGTCCTCCCTTTATGGGTGGCCCCGGCGGCGGGGCAAATGGAGCGATCCTGATTTATACCCGAAGGGGAGGAGATCGTCCTTCCACACCCGGGAAAGGGCTTGAAAATAATATTGTAAACGGCTATACCTCCATGAGAGAATTCTATGCACCCAATTATGATTCTTTCACCCAGGATGATGACAAGCGTGATGTCCGGACCACTCTTTACTGGAACCCCAGAATCGTTACTACCCGCAACCAGAACAGTGCCATATTCAGGTTCTATAATAATGACATCACCGAAGCATTCAGGGTGGTAATAGAAGGGATGTCGAGCGACGGTCGCCTCATCCATATGGAAAATCTGATGCAGTGACCCCAGGGAGTCCACCATTCTAGCTATGATATTGAATCAAGCCGTCCATTGGATTTCGAAGAATATTTCCCTGGATCAGCTCATAGGAGGCTACGATCTGCCCCAGCAGGTCCTTGAATCCAAAAGCCACCCCGCCGGTGAAATGCACCGGCACCTTCCGGTTTTCCTTAAACCGGTTTACATGGGTATTGAAAAAATCATGCAAACTGTCCTCAATGATATTTTCAATCATATAATGACCCCGGTTCTCCGACAAAAATAGGGCAAATCCAGCCAGATACCTGTTGGCAAAGGGTTCTTTATACACAGAATTCAATATTTCAGGGGCGCTGGTCACATACCGGGCATCAAACCGGGCCCGCAAATCCCCATCAAATATTTCATACAGGTAATGCTGGATTACTTTTTTACCCATATAAGCGCCACTACCCTCGTCCCCCAATACATACCCCAATCCCGGACTGTTCTTCACAATTTTCTTCCCATTATAATAACAAGCGCTGGAGCCGGTACCCAAAATACATACCACGCCCTTATCTTTTCCACAGAGTGCCCTTGCCGCACCAGTGATATCGGTATCGATATGAATCTTCACCCCCTGAAAACAATGCGCTAACACCTTTCTGACCATATTCAGGTTTTCGGGATTCCCGCATCCGGTGCCATAATAAAACAGTTCCTCAATCTTCACCTTTTTCAATATCGGAAGCACTTCGCGTTCTATGATCTCAATCATCTGGCTTCCATTCAGAAAATAGGGGCTCATGCCAGTGGTAATAAACACGGTCTTTTTCCTTCCTTTAATCAGGCACCACTCCGTCTTGGTAGAACCACTGTCAGCAATCAATTTGATGGTAGGCATATTTATCTCAGGTTTATTAAGGAAATTTGCACTTCAAAATTAAAATAAGTAATCAACAATAGCATGCAGAAGAAAAAATTACAGGTATGGTTTCCCCTGATTATGAGTCTTTTCCTGGTAGCCGGGATGTTTGTAGGGTACCGGATGAGAGGCAATATGTCCGGATCAGGACTCTTTTCCATCCAGAGACCCCAGGCTGTGCAACAGGTCCTGGATCTGATCCATAACAAGTATGTGGACCAGGAAAACATGGATACCCTGAGTGACTTGGCGATAACTTCCGTACTGGGACACCTGGATCCCCATTCTGTTTGGCTTCCTCCCCAGGAACTGCAGACACTAAATGATGAGCTGAATGGGGAGTTTTACGGAATCGGAATTGAATATAATATTTTCAGCGATACCCTCAATGTCCTCAATGTTCTTCCAGGCAGCCCTTCGGATAAGGCGGGCATCCGGGTCGGCGACAAGTTCATTAGAGTAGATGATTCCCTGATTGCTGGGGTACATATTACCACCAATAAAATTAAAGGGTTGCTCAGGGGAGTAGGTGGCTCCGTAGTGCATATTACGGTCCTGCGGGCCGGAAAAACCCAGGTTATCGGGGTTACCCGGGGAATGATCCCGCTCTATAGCCTGGATGCGGCTTATATGATTAATGATTCCACCGGATACATCAGGTTGAACAAATTTTCCGAGACCACGTATGAGGAATTTATGAATGCCGCACAGGGCCTTTTGAAAAAGGGAATGAAGTGCATGATCCTGGACCTGAGAGATAATGGCGGAGGTATTCTTACCGAGGCCACCAATATTGCCGATGAATTCCTGGATGGCAACAAAATGATCACTTATACCGTAGGGGAGCACTCTCCCAAAAAAGAATATCGTTGCAGCAAGGACGGGATATTTGAAACGGGTAAATTGGTGGTGCTTGCCAATGAAGAAACCGCCTCTGCGAGCGAAATTCTGATCGGGGCCCTGCAGGACTGGGACCGGGCAACAATCGTTGGCAGGAGAACCTTTGGCAAGGGCCTGGTGCAGGAGCAATATGG
>JAJXYG010000328.1 GCA_021780705.1 Bacteroidota bacterium | reverse complement strand
AGAATTTTGGCAGGTGATCCAAAGTATCCGGGAGAGTGCACTGAAGGCAGGGGTTCAAATCGTTACCGGGGATACTAAAGTGGTAGAACGGGGTAAGGGAGACAAGATTTATATCAATACCTCAGGTATTGGACTGATCCATCCGCAAAGTGACATCCAAATGTCCCGGATCAAAACAGGGGACCTGGTCTTGCTAAGCGGAATGGTGGCCTCACATGGAATGGCCATCATGAGCAAAAGAAGCGGGCTGGAATTTCAGACCGATATACTCAGTGATACCTGCCATCTAAATTACCTAGTAGGTCAGCTGCTGGATCGCTTTGGAAAGAAAATTCACTTTTTAAGGGATCCAACCCGCGGCGGAGTTGCAGGGGTCCTGAATGAAATTGCCCAGGACGCCCGGGTGGGCATCGATATCCGGGAAAAGGATATCGGGATTTCGGCCCAGGTGGAAGGTGCCTGTGAAATGCTGGGACTGGATCCTCTTTATGTAGCCAGTGAAGGGACATTCATCGCAATCGTCGAGCCGGATATTGCCTCAGAAATACTCGCCGTCATGCAGTCCCATGAATCCTCCAGAAACGCTTCTCTGGTCGGGCTGATTACCAGCGACCACCCGGGCCAGGTAGTAATGGAAAGCAGGATCGGGGGCAGGCGGATCGTTCAGATGCTCCCCGGGGAGCAATTGCCCAGGATCTGCTGAACTATAAGGCGGAAACTGATCCCTTCAAACCAGTCCTGAATCCAAAATTTAATTGGAATGTTATTGGGATGATCCTCCCTATTCTTGGGACTTCATTGAAAAAACGAACATGACCAGGGAGAAAAGGATGAAGATGATTCCACAGCCCCGGTTGATCGATTTTCCCGCCTCGGCCCCCAAAAATCCATAGAGCAGCAATAGCAACCCCACAATGAAAAAGAAGGCGCCAATTACAAAACGGAGGTCTGTTAATTTTTTCATGAGGCAAATCTATTGAGGTTAATAGAAAATAATATTCAGCACTACAGTAAGCAGCAGTATGATAATTCCCAGGACCAGCGGGTTTTTATACCAAACCCTGGTGGGATCTTTCTGTCTCGGGGTCAGGCTGTACACCAGCCCCACCAGTGACTCCTCAGGTTTGGGTTTGGATACCAGACTCACCAGCACCGTAACCACAAAGCATACGATAAAAGCAATCCCTGCAATATTGAACGCCTGGCTGGTTCCCGAATAAAAAGTATACCAGTGGGCAATCCATCCGCCCTTGCCCTCCGCAGTGGTCAACCCATGAGTCAGCGCTGCCGCCAGTGTGCCGCTTAACAAGCCGTAAAAGGCGCCATTGGCAGTGGTTTTTTTCCAGAACATCCCCAGAAAGAAAGTAGCAAACAGGGGGGCATTGACAAAACTGAAAACCAGTTGGAGCAGGTCCATGATGCTATTGAAACTCCTGGCTATATAGGCAGTGGCAATGGAAATTAAAATTCCCACAATGGTGGTAGCCTTGCCGACATACAGGTAATGCCTTTCAGAGGCAGTCTTTTTGAGGTAGGACTGGTAAATATCAAAGGTAAACACCGTATTGAAGGCCGTGACATTACCCGCCATCCCGGACATAAATGAAGCGATCAGGGCGGTGATCCCTACCCCCAAGATTCCGTTGGGATATAATTTGGACAGAAGTACCGGCATCGCCATATTGTAATCGGTCTGTCCATTGGCATTGAGCGGAAGGGCAAACCCTGAAAATTGCTTTTGAAGGGATAGCAAAAGTATCCCGGGCAAGATCACGATAACCGGCATCAGGATCTTGGGTACGGTGGCAATAATCGGAGTCCGCTGCGCGGAATTCAGATTCCGGGAGATCATAGCCCTTTGGACCACCAGGAAGTCCGTACACCAATATCCGAAGGCGAGCACAAACCCCAACCCGAAAACCAGGCTAAAGGCATCGACCCCCATCGGGTTGGTAGCGGCATGGGCCATTCCTTTCCATACGTGCAGTTTGGCATCATCCACATTATGGACGATCCCCTCCCACCCTCCTGCCTTACGCATGCCCAGGTATACCAGGGGACTGATCCCGAGCACAATCAGGAAAAACTGCAGCACTTCATTATATACCGCACTGGTGAGGCCTCCCAGAAAGGTATACACCAGGACGATACCTGCCGCAAGAAATACCGACATATTAAAATCCCAGCCGAGGATGATATTCAGCAGCATGGCAAGGGCATAAAGGGATATCCCGGAAGAAAAGACGGTCATCACGGCAAAAGTCACCGCATTAAATCCCCGGGTCTTCTCATCAAAGCGCAAGGCCAGGTATTCCGGCACAGAACGGGCCTTGCTTCCATAATAAAAGGGCATCATAAACACCCCCAGAAATATCATGGCAACGGCGGCCCCCATCCAGTAAAAATGCACCGTATATAATCCATACTTGGCGCCATTGGCCGCCATGCCCAGCACTTCCTGGGCACCAAGGTTTGCGGAAATAAATGCCAGGGAAGTGATCCAGAGCGGGATGCTGCGGTTACTCATCAGAAAATCATTCCCGGTCTTGATTTTCTTTTTTAGGACATAGCCGATGGTAACCACAAACAGGAAGTATACGAAGATGATCAGGTAGTCAATAAGTGCTAAATGCATAGATTATTTTTTTGCCCCATAGTTTGCAGCCAATTTATGGGTAAATCCCGGATATTCTGACATAATTATTCGGGGCCCCCTCATTTTAGGTTAGGCGGCAGGTATGCGATCAGTCACGGGTGATCACCCGTGCGTTTTCCACTCTATTTACCTTTCTTCGGATTGAATTTGGCATACAATAGTTTCATAAAATACCCTCCTACGACACTTCTGGCCTGAAAGCCTACCTGTTTGCCATTGGTGGTTTCATGCCAGTCACTCAAGGGCACCCGGGTGGGGGTCTCCTGGGTATAGAGGTACACCGGATCTATCAGCGATTCAAAATCCTTATGAGAATCCGCGAGGGTTGCGGTCCACATGATCCAGTCGCTCTTAGTATAGGTTTTCCGGCTATCCAGGGGCAGCCCGAATTTATTTTGTTTGGTGAGATAAAAATGGATTTCTTTCTGTGATACCTTAGGCGGAAAAATGCCCAGGTCAAGGACTTTATCCCACACCATATTATACTTCTGGCTCCAGGTATGGTTACGGTTGAAGGTAAGTGCATAATGATCCCCTTCATCATCCATGACCATCCATCTTCTGGCCATGGCCCGAGCCGTATCCAGGTAGCGGTTGGCCGTTTGGGTCATTCCCATCATCCGGGCCATCATGCCATAGCATCCGATTCCAATAATGGCCTTCACGGAAAGGTTGGCATTGCGTGCCAGATGGCCCGCAAAATCATCGGTACACAGCTGGTTGGCTGGATCAAAACCTTCTTTCATCAGGTAGTCCGTCCAGGTGGTAAGAGTTTTCCAGTGCTTTTTGGCATATTCCGGAGAACCTTCCGCCCTGCAAATGGCTGCAGTCAGTATCACCATATTGCCGGATTCTTCAACCGGCATCCCCTCTCCATAGGTCTGCCCA
>JAJXYG010000068.1 GCA_021780705.1 Bacteroidota bacterium | reverse complement strand
TGGTGAAAAATATTTTTAATCAGGGAGGCTCTTTGGGATATCCTCCTTTGGGGATTCCAAAGAGGACCAGGGGACAGAAAACAGTCAGGAAGACTGTCTAGGCAGGGTGATCATTGGCAGCAAGTGTCTGCACGAGAAGCACATAACTGCTCCTGCGATCATAAAAAACTTTAAAAGGATAGTCTGGTCTCATGGTCGATATAATAAGTTCCAATTGCCCTTGCCTACCTAAAGACTGCTATGAGCCATTTTAGTACTATTGAATCTTCAATTTTTTTAAATTTTTTTTGACTGAAAAGTTCACCAGGCGGGAATACGCAAATTAAGAAGTTCAGTTACCTTAGACAGGCAGGTGAAGCACCCCACGAATACGGGTGCCTCACCTTTGGAGGTAGATCCAATCTGGGCACCAGGGGAAAATGTATTCGCTACTCCAATTCAAGAGGACCCTCCCAATTTTTTCGCACCTCGATTAAATGGGAAGCTTCAATCAGGCAACATAATTCCTTTCGGATCAAAAAAAGATCCTCTTCGGGAAATGCTTCTGTGTAAGAAGTATTGGCAAGTGCATATTCAGTGAGATTGTCTAAGGTGAACATCCATTCCGGTTCACTTCGCAATTGACAAAATCTCCGGATTGCCTTAAAAGGATTGTGATAGGCTGACACACTCAGATTTCGGGGAATCGAGTACCATATACTTGCCCCGGGGCTTGGCCTGATGAAATCTTCCGATTTGCTGAGATCCGGTAGGCCGTTTTCCGGAATATCCCTGGTGGCTTCTTCATCTTCCAGTACATCCTGGAGGAAAAAGCCCGCACCAATCAGCTTGCCTAATTCCCGCCTGAAATGTAACAGGTTTGCCGGGGCCCGGTAATTCCAGAATTCGGTCCGAACTGCTGACTGAAGGATGCTTTCCGTGTAGGCCAGCGATACCCTGAGGGTAAATGCATCAAAAAAGGAATGAATCTGATGGTAAGCCAAATCATGTTCATCGATTTCTTCATCCCATTGCAGGTTTCTCATACACTCTCAATTTAAAGTTTTCAAGTGGCAGGGTACAAGCTACCCTGGTACTTTATCTCATTTCAAGTACTACTTTTTCTCTTGCGTAAAACATGTCTTCGAAAGAAATATTTTTCTCTGTGTGAGGCTTGGTTCTTTTCCTAAATCGTTTGTGGTAAATGCGTTGTATGAAAGAAGCGTAAAATTATCCAGGACACGTATTCTATATTATTCCATACAAGGATATTTTAGAATATTATTGGAATATTTTATCCGGTCAGGGGATGGGGTATCCCCGCCCCTGCTACTTGTAATAATCCCGGATCTTCCTTTCACTTTCCTAAAATTCCACCTCATACAATCATTAGGATTTGCTAAATCCACTCATCTCCGAATGAATTCCCTCATGACAAAATCCCTTTTCACTAATTTTGTTTTTTAAAAATTCTCACTTGACCCACGAAGCCATATCCGTTTTTGACATTTTTAAAATAGGGGTAGGCCCTTCCAGCAGCCATACCCTGGGCCCCTGGCGTGCCGCCCTTCTGTTCCTGGACAGACTGAAACAGGATGATAAATTGCAAAGGGTAAAAAGAGTGCAGGTCCTGCTGTATGGATCGCCGGCTAAAACTGGCAAGGGCCATGGAACTGATATTGCGGTGCAACTCGGACTTTGCGGGGAAGATCCGGTGAGTTTTTCTATCCAGGGAATCCCGCAACGGATTTCAGAAATACTTGAGCAAGGAAAGCTTAATTTGTCAGGGATCCACGTGATTGCTTTTGATCCCGAAAGAGACATTGGGTTTCTAATTACTCAATCCCTGCCCTATCATCCCAATGCACTGACCTTTGTTGCCGAACTGGATACCGGGCCATCCGTCAGCGAAACCTATTATTCGGTGGGAGGAGGATTTGTCCATCAGGAAGGCGGTACCCTCACATCCCAACAGGAAATGTCACTCCCCTTTCCGGTCAATGATGCGCATGACCTCCTCCACTGGTGCATGAAAACCGGAATGAGTATCAGTGAGGTGGTGATGGAAAATGAATTGAGCTGGAGGAGTGAATCCGAGACCCGGGACGGGTTGATGAATATCTGGGAAGTAATGAAGCAGTCTGTGTACCTCGGTTGTCACCAGGAAGGGGTACTGCCTGGAGGGCTCCAGGTGAAAAGAAGGGCAGCTGCACTCAATAAAAAATTGATTAAGGGAAGGCCTTACGAAAATTTTGATACATGGATTGCAGCCATCCGGGAAGGAGGTAATCAATTTCCGGTGATTTTGGACTGGGTGAGTTGCTTTGCACTTGCCGTCAATGAACAAAATGCTTCATTCGGCAGAGTAGTCACTGCGCCCACCAATGGAGCTGCAGGGGTAATTCCTGCAGTACTGATGTATTATATGCTTTTCTGTGAGGGAAACGAGGAGGAAAAGATCATCCGTTTTCTTTTGACCGCATCCGAAGTGGGCTGCATATTCAAGAAAGGGGCTACTATATCTGCCGCCATGGGAGGATGCCAGGCGGAGATCGGGGTTTCTTCCGCCATGGCGGCAGCTGCCCTTACTGAAGGATTGGGAGGTACCCAGCGGCAGGCATTGATGGCCTCGGAAATTGCCATGGAACACCACCTGGGAATGACCTGTGATCCGATCAATGGACTGGTGCAGATCCCCTGTATTGAAAGAAATACCATGGGAGCCATCAAGGCGATTACTGCCAGTCAACTGGCATTACAGGGAGCCCCGGATTATGCCAAAGTGAGTCTGGACACAGTGATTAAAACCATGTGGCACACGGCGCAGGATATGAGCAGCAAATATAAAGAGACCTCAGACGGAGGGCTGGCCCTCAATTTTCCTTTGAGTTTAAGCGAATGTTAGGTCGCCGGATCTTGAGATTTCTGGACCCCGATGGCTTATAAATTAGGTTAAGGTCAATACTTGCACAAAAAAAATTGAGGTTCATGCAGCTTTTTTGCTCTGGATATGGTCTACATAAAAGAAGGTCCGGTAGAAACCGAACCTTGATTGTGCTTGACACATGAGAAAAAAGAATATTAATAAGTCCGCATTTCCTTGCGGATCAATAGGTTAAGTACAAAGTTGGGCGGTTTTTTCCGCCTTTTTTTGTTTTACTGCACCATGCTATCATTTCTGAATCCCCACCCTCACTTACTTAGATACACTTCCATCCAAAATCCACACTCCAGAATCGGCATTCTCCTGATTTTCAAGGACCCGCTCTTTCCACTTCAAAATCCAGCAGCTTTGCTGAAGGAATGACCCTATTTTCAATCCAGGCAACCTGATAATCCTTCAGTTGGTCATATTCTAATACAATTTTCATTCCTGATCCAAACGGCCCACTCTTTTCAGGCATCTCCTGAACGGAAGAAGGAACCAGGTTATTTTCCGGATTCAGCAACCTTTCCAGACAATGAGAATCCATCGTAGTGATCTTCAGTACATAGGATTCCTCATCCAGAGGCTTTTCTGGCGATTCGTGCAAGGAAACACACCCGGTAACAGAAAATAACAGCAGGG
>JAJXYG010000074.1 GCA_021780705.1 Bacteroidota bacterium | reverse complement strand
TATCAGGCACTACTCTTATTTCACCTCAGAGACAAGAACCCCGATGCCCTGATCGATGCAGACCTCAGGCGCCTGTCCTTTGTATATTCCTATAGCGAGTTTCCGGGAAAAGAGTCCTGTTACCTGGAGGCACTTCGGCAACTGAGCAGGCGATATGCAGGAAACCCTGCATCAGCCGAAGCCTCCTTCCTTGCAGCCCAATTGTGGTACAATCAAGCGACGGAGTCTTCCCCCAAGGCGCTGGTGGAGGTAAAGTCGATGCTTGACAGCATTATTGCCCGGTTTCCAGATAGCCGGGGAGGGATCCAGGCCTACAATCTCCGCGAGCAGATACTGCATCCGACCCTTAGGCTCACTACCGAAAAAGTGAATGTTCCGGGTCTTGCTTTCCGCACCCTGGTGAATTATAAAAACCTGGACACCGTGTATTTCAGAATCATTCCTGTCCGCAAGAAACTGGACGAATATCTCCAGGATAACGGGGACAATGATTCCGTTTTTGCAAGGCTTGCCAGGCAAAAGGCGATTAGGTCCTGGGCCCAGTACCTCCCCGGCTTGCGAGATTACAGGAATCATTCCGTGGAAGTGAAGGTGGATCCGCTTCCTGTGGGGCAGTATATACTGCTTGGAAGTGAACATCGCAACTTTTTACTTTCAGATAACGGTCTTGCCGCCGCGCAATTTTTTGTATCAGATATCAGCTTCGTTCGAAGTGATCGGCAGTTTTTTGTACTTAACAGGACCACTGGCAGGCCCCTTTCCAATGCCACCATCAAAATCTTTGAACAAAGAAATTCAGACCGGGCCTGGAAAAATCCACTTAAATACCTGCAGAGCCTGACCAGTGATTCCACCGGTTTTTTCCAACTTCCCAAGGCCAAAAAAGAAAAGTACCAATCGGTTCGGCTGGATATCACCTTTGGAAGCGACAGGCTATTCCTCAATGACTTTCTTTATAACTACTACTACGACCCCCGTGAAGATGACCTTGATGAGCAGGACCAGGAAGATTATGATGACGACCATGCCCAGGTATTTGTCTTCACAGACAGGGCAATTTACCGCCCTGGGCAAAGGGTATATTTCAAGGGAATCGGGGTAACCCGGAATTGGAAATCGGGACGCCCTGAGCTTCTGCATACCCGTGACAGCCTCCAGGTATTTTTGGTGGACGCCAATTCCCAGAATGTGGATTCCATGAAAGTAACCCTGAATGATTTCAGCTCCCTGAACGGATCCTTTCTGATCCCAGAGGGGCGCCTGACCGGGGACTACCAAATTTTAATTCCCGATTATTCCAATTCTTCCGCGTCCTTTTCGGTAGAGGAGTATAAAAGACCCACCTTCTACACAGAATTTGAAAAAGTAAAAGGCTCCTACCGCCTGAATGATACCATTTACGTCAGGGGTCTTGCCATGGGGTATGCCGGGAATCCGATAGATGGGGCCAAAGTTTCCTACACGGTCACCCGCCGCACCCAATTCCCCTATCCCTGGCTTTTTGGTAACAGGAGGATACCCTATCCTTCCTCCGCTGAAATTGCCCATGGCACCCTGGTCACAGGTCCGGACGGACACTTTGTAATCGCCTTCAAGGCCCTTGCCGACAGTGCTGAGAATCCCCGTATGGAACCGGTATTCCAGTACCAGGTCGAGGCAGATGTCACCGACCAGAGCGGAGAGACCCGAAGCGGGAACACCCAGGTGGCGGCCGGGTATAAATCGCTAAACCTGCAGATTGACCTTGCTGACCAGTCCAGCATAGACATAGACAGCCTTCACCATATTGAAATTACCGCGCGTAATCTCAGTGAAGAACCGGTAGACCTGCCGGCCACCGTTAAAATATACGAATTAAAGTCTCCTCAAAGACTGATCAGGAATCGTTACTGGGGAGCACCTGACCAGCACCTGTACACCAGGGCCGAGTACCTCAAATATTTTCCTCATGATGAGTATGACAGTGAACTGGATATTCATACCTGGCCGCTGGGTGCTCTTGTCTATCAGCATACAGATTCTACGGGCACAGCAGAAGCCTTCAAACTTGAGGGAACCCATCTTCACTCCGGCTGGTATGAAGTGGAGGCTACCGCCATGGACTCCTATGGCCAGCCGGTAAAGGACCTTCGTTACATCCAGGTCTTTGATCCGAAGGACTCCCTTCCTCCCTTCATAACCTATGAATGGCAGCAGGAATCCAGCCGCAGTTATTCTCCGGGAGACACCTTACGCATCCGCACCGGTTCCAGTGCCGACAGTGTGTACCTCATCCTGGAAATCAACCGCCAGACCCTGGCCGGAGATACCCACAATGAATTTTCTCATGCGTCGCTGGACCACCACCTCAATCTATATCAAAAAGTCATCACCGCGGGGGACCACGGAGGATTTAGCTGGAACGGGTTCTTCGTGCGGGACAACCGGTTATATTTTGTCCGCAGGATGGTCCAGGTACCCTGGTCTGATAAAACCTTAAAAATCACCTTCGATACTTACCGGGACAAAACCCTGCCCGGAAGCAAGGAAAGCTGGAAGTTGAGCATCCGCGGAAGTCACAGAGAAAAGGTAGCGGCAGAAATGCTGGCCTCCATGTATGACGCCTCCCTGGATCAGTTCAAACCCCAGGCATGGAGCATGCCCGCTTTGTGGCCCAATTTATTCGGGACGGATTACTGGAGCGGGGGGCAGAATTTCCAACAGGTAAATTCCTTTGTGAGAATGCCGGAAACCCCCTTGCGAGACCTTCCTGAAAGGATATATCCGAGTTTTATTACCCCTCCAGACTTTGACCACCCCCTTCGTATCCGAGGAGTTGCCACAGGAAGTATCAGTGAAATGGAGATAAGAAAGGGGCTGCCCATGGCCAGGCAGGCACTGGTATCCTCCACCAGGCGACAACTGAGTGATGTAGTGGTGACAGTGGGATATGGGATATCTTCTCCCAAAGCCCCTCCCATTCAAGCCGATACCCTGAAGCTGGGAATTCCTCAAACCCCGGACCAGGGGATTCCCCAAAACCCCATCCGAAAAGATTTCAGGGAAACCGCCTTTTTCTTTCCGGATTTAAGGACCGATTCTTCCGGAAACATCAGTTTGGATTTCACCCTGCCTGAGTCGGTAACCCGGTGGAACCTGCTTACCCTGGCCCATACCCAAAATGTGCAATTTGGTCTGGCGGGCAGGAGTCTCATCACCCAAAAGAAATTGATGGTAGAGCCCAATGCGCCCCGGTTCCTTAGAGAAGGGGATACCCTATACTTTCCGGCCAAGATCAGTAACCTGAGCGACCATGATATGACAGGTACGGTTACCCTGAAATTACTTCGAACCTCTTCAATGAAAGATGTGGACCAGTGGTTTGACAATACCCATCCCACCCTGCAGTTTTCTGTGGCGGCAAACAGGAGTACGGAAGTGAGTTTTCCCCTCATCGTCCCCCAAAATTTCAATGACGCCCTGACCTACCAGATCGTGGCCCGAACCACGGGAGAACCGGCAGGTGAGGAGGGATTTTCAGACGGGGAGGAAGCATTCCTGCCGGTCCTC
>JAJXYG010000032.1 GCA_021780705.1 Bacteroidota bacterium | reverse complement strand
AGCAGTATTTCGGTGAACTAAAAACAAAATACCCGCAAGTAGGTTTAGAATATTACCAGTCAAATGTAGAAGGCGAGATGATTGATAAATTGAATGAAGTAGGTTTTTCATATGATGGTATTATTATCAATGCAGGAGCTTATACACATACCTCAATTGCTATCGGAGATGCGGTAGCAGCAATCAGGATTCCGGTTGTAGAGGTACATGTATCCAATATTGAAGCCAGGGAAGAATTCAGAAGATACTCCCATATTTCCGCAAAATGTTCAGGAACGATTTTTGGTTTCGGATTAAAAGGGTATATGCTGGCGGTGGAGTCTTTTCTTCAATAGCCAGGAAATCACCGGAAATCCCTCACAAAAGGCCCGGACCCGGGGTGTCCCTATTTTAATTTTCTAAGAAGCTTCGCTGCCAATTTCTGATAGGCCTCGCTGTCTGCCAGCTGGTCCTGGATGAACCGGTTGTCTTCAAGTGTGCCAATCACACTTTTCATTTCTTCGGGAGAATTATATACCATCTGGCGAAACGGGTTCTCATAATCTTTGGCCCTGGATTCAAAAATCGCTTCACTCATCCACATCTTGGTCTTTACGGATCTGTTTACCAGATCTTTGAACAGTTCCCTTGAAAATTGGCGGGAAGTAATATTTTCCAGTTCCAGCAGGGAGGTATATGCGTGAATCAATTTGTCCTTTTCATATTCATTGCCTGCCTGTCTGTAAAATTCATGCACCTGGTCCCAGGAGGATATCTTACCTGATTTCACTTGTTTTTTGAGCTTTTCCACATCCTGAACCTTCATCAACTGGCCTCCGACATTCATCCATTCTGAGCGTTGAATCCGGGTGGGAATAGCCTTCTTGAGGCTTTCAAAAGAATCCAGATTATTTTTATGGGCAAACTGGAGCAATTGGGTTATACCAAAAAAGTTGATCAACTCTTTAAATAGCCCAATTACCCTTGGCACCTTCACAATTTCAGTTATACGCTGACTGTTTTCAAAACCTGAGGTATAGTAATTTCCATTTTCATCTGGCGAAAGGGTCGAAAGAAGCTGTAAGCCTTCAAACATTTCGTTGATGGTATCCGGAGCCAGGAAATCAAATTCAATATGCTGAATTTTTTCAGTTCGTTCATCCCGATCCCTGTATTTCCAGGTATTTCTGGCCAGGGCATACATATTGTACATGAACCAGTAACCAGGCATGAGCACCAACTTGTCATTGGCCACATCATTACTTACCAGGCTGAATGGCAATGAAATATTTAATTCATGGGGAAAATCGGCCTTTGCCAGAATGGTAAAGCTGGCAAATCGGGAATTGTGTTTCAGGCTCACGCAGAGCCCGGGCCAAAACCCGCGGCCAGCAATAATTTCCCCATCCGCACCCCGGCTGTTATGGTTGCTCCCTATGGTGGCTCCCGCTGCCATATTGCTTTGACCCATGATCAGAGATGCGCACAAAAAGGAATTGTTATGGTGCTGTTCATGGGCTGGAAAAATAAGTGAGTTCAGCACTTCACAACAGGATATGGTCGAATTATTGCCCAGATAGGAGTTAATAAGGCGGGCACCATATTTTAACTGCGAGTGGGAGGCAGTTACAAATCGGACGGCCTTGACTCCGTAAAAAATACGACAGCCGTATCCGATTATCCCGTTTACCAGCTCGCAACCTTCTCCGATTTGGGAGGAACGCTTTTCATCACTATTGATTGTAAGGTTTTTGAGTTTGTTAGCCCCCTTAAGGTAGGCATCCGATCCGATGGAAACATCTTTAATGATATTGCAGTCCTTGAGTACCGAACGATCCCCAATGGTTCCATAATAGCCTCTTTTGTCATCATAGGTCTTTTGGGTCAATTCTGTAAAACGGGACATTAATTCCTTGTCTTCACGGTGGCTGCTCCATAAATACGCATCCCCGGCCAGCATTCCATTAAAGGGAATTACCCTTCTTCCGCCGTTTTCATTTCGTACTTCCAGCCAAATTCTGGAATGCTCGGATTCTCCTTCCTTGAGAATGCCGCTGCCGAATTTAGAATAGTCGGTTGTGGCAAGTTCATTTACATTGGCAATCATTACCTCATTGCCAATTATATAGTGGCTCAGATAGTGTGCATTGTCGATGCAGACATTGTCACCAAGATCACAACTGATGATGGTGGAATTGTACAATCCCACTGCCATGCGGAGGTTGTGAAATTCCAGGTAATAAGGCTCCAATTTGCCGATTCTGACCAATCCAAAAAATTTGCAATTTTTGACCAGAAGGGGATCAAAAGATTCAGAAACGAATATTTTGTTCCAGTCATCGGAGTTATTGCCGTTACGAATCAGAATCTCCTCTTCCGAACTGGATAGAATTCGGTACTTGATGCCGGTTTTGTTCTGCCGGTTTCTTAGGTAATATTCATCTTCTCCTTCGGGCAGGTACTTGGAATCAATAAAATTGTATCCGAGGTTGTTTATCGGATATTTCTTAATCACATTCATAATTGGACGGGTTCCTTTTGATTTTATAAAAAAGAATTCACGCGATTCCGCCCCTGTTCACAGGGCTTATTCTACCGTAACTGATTTTGCCAGATTACGGGGTTTGTCCACATCGCATCCTTTGGCTATACCGATATAATAAGACAACAATTGCAGAGGGATCACGCTCAGCAGGGGTGCTACGATTTCATCTGCAGGTGGCACTTCGAATATGTCATCTGCCATGGAAGGAATAATCTCATCCCCTTCAGTGACCACCGCAATGACCTTTCCTTTTCGGGCTTTGATTTCCTGAATATTACTGACTATTTTGGCATGGTATTCATCCTTTGTAGCCACAAAAACCACCGGAAGGTTTTCATCCACCAGTGCAATGGGACCATGTTTCATTTCAGCAGCAGGGTATCCTTCTGCGTGGATATAGGAAATCTCTTTTAGTTTAAGGGCTCCTTCAAGGGCAATGGGGAAATTGTATCCTCTACCCAGAAAAAGGGCATTGGGTGCCCCCTGGTATTTTTCGCCAATGGATTTAAGCAACTCCCCGTTCTTTAATATGGCTTCTATCTTTTCGGGAAGTTCTTCCATTTCTACCAGTAATTTCAGGTACCTGCTTTGATCGATGGTGCCCTTTTCCTTTCCGATTTTAAGGGCAATCATCAAAAGGACGGCCAATTGCGCCGTAAATGCCTTGGTGGATGCTACTCCAATTTCCGGACCTGCATGGGTATACGCCCCTGCATGGGAGGCTCTCGATATGGAGGATCCTACTACATTGACAATACCGAATATGAAGGCTCCCTGCTCCTTGGCCTTTTCAATGGCTACAAGGGTATCTGCCGTTTCGCCACTTTGGGATATGGCGATGATGACATCCCCCTTATTAATAATGGGATTTCGGTACCGGAATTCAGAAGCATATTCTACCTCTACCGGAATTCGGCACAGTTCCTCGATTACGTATTCGGCAACCAGGCCTGCATGCCAGCTGGTTCCGCAAGCGATAATGATGTACCGGGGCGCGGTGGTAAGTGCCTGGATGTGGTCTTCAATTCCC
>JAJXYG010000275.1:1010-3561 GCA_021780705.1 Bacteroidota bacterium | reverse complement strand
TGCCGCAGTCAAGGCCCACAAACCGGGCGATGAAGTAGAAGTTACCTACCTGAGAGATGATAAGCAGCAGGAGACCAAGGTAACCCTGGGCCACCGCAGTATGGATGAACAAAGCCTGATCCTTAATGATATGCTTCCCCCGAACGGCAATTCCTTTGATTTTCATATGCCCAATATGGACATGATGCCGGGTAACCCGCAATGGAACCCCCATCAATACGGAATGCCCTATCGAAATTTCAGGTTTTTCAACTTTAATAATATCAACCATCCCAAAATCGGACTGAAGATCCAGGATACCCAGGACAATAGCGGGGTGAAGGTAATGAGTGTTGAAGAGGGATCCCCTGCGGCAAAGGCAGGGATTAAGAAAAATGACCTCATCACCTCGGTCAATGGGGACAAGGTATCCGGAGTAGATGAGGTGACCGGAAAGGTGGCACAGTCTGAAAACGGAGGCACTGTCGATATCAAGGCCCTTAGAAACGGAAAGGAAATGAATTTCCAGGTGAAGGTACCCAAGAACCTGAAGAGCGCAGATCTGTAAGAGAGGGACACCCCGGGGTATATTTCAAATCGTTTTATTGATTTTCAGAATTAAGGCTGCCCTTCGGGGCAGCTTTAGGTTATGTTTAAGCATATTCTTTAAAAACAGAAGGGGTCTTTTCTTACCTTCGCGTCATGTCGACACAGGATAAATACGAGGCCGTAATTGGCCTTGAAGTGCATACCCAGCTGCTTACCCATAGCAAATTATTCTGCGGCGACGATGTGTCTTTTGGGGGTGCTCCCAATACCCAGGTGAGTGCCATTTCCCTGGCCCACCCCGGCACCCTTCCGGTCATGAATGCCAAGGCGGTAGAATTTGCTGTCAAACTCGGACTGGCTTTTAATTGCCAGATAGTCACCCATAATTATTTTGCCAGGAAGAACTACTTCTATCCGGATCTGCCCAAAGGATACCAGATATCCCAGCATACCACCCCTATTTGCAGAAATGGATTCGTGACCATCGAAGCTGAAAGCCAAAGGCGGGACATCCGGCTCAATAGAATTCACCTGGAAGAAGACGCCGGAAAAAGCATCCATGACGCCGATGACCGGTATACCTGCATCGACCTGAATCGGGCCGGAGTTCCTTTGCTGGAAATTGTCTCCGAACCGGATATGCATTCCGCAGAAGAGGCTTTTGCCTATGTGACAGAAATCAGGAAGATGGTCCGCTTCCTCGGAATTTGTGACGGGAACATGGAAGAAGGAAGCATGCGCTGCGATGCCAATATATCCATCAGGCTGAAAGGAGACACCCGGTTGGGTACCAAGGTGGAGGTGAAGAATCTCAATTCCATCCGCAATGTCAAAAGGGCCATTTCCCACGAGATCGAGCGGTTGATAGGCCTGAAAGAGCACCACCAGGATATCATCCAGCAAACCCGGAGTTTTGACGCCTCCACCGGGACTACCTTTTCTCTCAGAAGCAAGGAAGAAGCCAATGACTACCGGTATTTTCCGGATCCGGACCTGACTCCCTTTGAGGTAAACCAGGCCCAAATTGATACCATCCGGACTGCCATGCCTGAATTACCCGAATCCCTGGAAAAAAGATTTATGGAGGAACTGGGTCTGCCCTCCTCAGACGCCCGGGTCTTAAGCGAAGACCGGGAAACCGCAGCACTTTTTGGGCAAACCATCCGCCATACCCCTCATTATAAGGCCGCTGCCAACTGGATTCTGGGTCCGGTCAAGTCCTGGCTGAACGAGCACAATACCACCCCTGCTTCGCTGAACCTGTCGCCAGTCCACTTTGCGCGCCTGGTAGATCTCGTGGAGGAAGGGGCGGTGAGTTTTGGCATGGCTGCTTCCCGGATATTTCCCGAACTGGTGAAATCTCCCCAAACCGAGCCCAAAGAGATAGCCGCTTCTCTCAATATCCTGCAGGAAAACAACCAGGATGCGCTATCCGCCTGGGTGGACGAAGTGCTGGAAAAGATGCCCCAGAAGGTACAGGAATATAAAAAGGGCAAAAAGAACCTGATCGGCCTTTTTTCAGGCGAGGTCAAAAAGATCAGCAAAGGCAAGGCGGATATGAGAGTGGTGGGTGAAATCCTAAAACAAAAATTAAATCAATAATATAACCATCGATGAAAAAATTAATTGTAATAGTTTGTGCGCTGGGTATGCTAAGTAGTTGCAGCCACCAGGGCGGGAATGGGAAATTTACCGTGAAAGGCACCCTGAAAGGAGCCCCGGATCAAAAGGTATACCTCGAGCAAATCGCCTTTAGTGAAAAGGCTCCCAAAGTACTAGATACCGCAGAAATGACCCATGGAAATTTCGAAGTGGGGGCTACTGCCACCGAAGAAGGACTCTATCGGCTTCGGTTTGAGAAAAATCACGGATTTATATTTATTAACGACCAACCAGATATCCGGTTTACCGCAGATGCCAATGACAGTACCCTGGCATCCGCCAGGTTCAATACCCCGGCCAACCTGTCCATGATCAAATTTATCCTCACCCTGGATTCCATTCATACCGTACTGCTGTCCCA
>JAJXYG010000275.1:0-1000 GCA_021780705.1 Bacteroidota bacterium | reverse complement strand
CAGGACAATGCGGTGCATGAAGCCCAGACACAAAAAAATGACAGCCTGGCTGCCGGAGCCCAGCTGGCGTTCAATACCTCCGACAACTGGTACAAAAACTTCCTGACCCAGTATGTGGATACCACCCAAAGCCCCATTGTAGGGCTTTTTGCATTGAACTATACCCAGGAAGTAGGCATTGACACCATCAAGAACCTGATTGCAGGACTGACCAGGAGATTTCCGAAGAATTCCTCGGTGGCAGAAGTGTCCCGGCAGTTTCAGCAATTTACCGCCGCCCAGAGCCAACAACAGGCGGCACCGCAAGATGAAAACAGTTCAATCTCACCAGGGATGATGGCCCCCGATTTTACCCTGCCGGATGTAAACGGAAAGCCTTTCACCCTGAGCTCCCTGCGCGGAAAGTACGTACTGGTGGACTTCTGGGCCAGCTGGTGCGGTCCCTGCAGGGCTGAAAACCCCAATGTGGTAGCAGCCTATAAGGAATTTAAAGACAAGAACTTTACCATCCTGGGAGTCTCCCTGGATAAGGAAAAGAAAGACTGGACGGAAGCCATAAAAAGTGACGGGCTGGTGTGGAAACAGGTGTCTGACCTGAAATTCTGGAATAATTCAGCAGCGACACTTTATAATGTACAGGCCATTCCATTCAATGTACTGCTTGATCCAAGCGGAAAAGTCATCGCAACCTCCCTGAGAGGTCCCGATCTGGAGAACAAATTGAAAGAGGTGTTGCAGTAGGGAAGCAGGCTTCACTTGCGGCTGGGTACCTGAAAGATCACATGATCTTCAGGGCCCGGGCAAAGGTGGTTACCACAAAGGGAAGGGCCATCCAGAAATACTCCCGGACATAAACCAGCATTAGGATGATTCCCACGGCGGAAAGCAAGAACATGATCCAGTTGATAAGTGAAGCTCGAGTCTCGTTCATCAGAAAAATTTTTACAAATATATAGGGAAATGATTTTTTTTTCCCTCGATGCCGCACAAATAATTTCCC
>JAJXYG010000054.1 GCA_021780705.1 Bacteroidota bacterium | reverse complement strand
GAGGGTAAGGTGGACAAAGTCGGAGGCAGGCTCCAGGGCCCTTGGGTCTGTAATCGTGAAGGGGGATCCCGGTTGAGAGAACCCCGCTTCCCCGTCTCCAAAATAATCCAGGGCCCGAAAGGCCAAAAAATCAAAGAGAGTGGGTCTGAGTGTGGCGGAATTTCCCTTTTCCAGAGCGGCGCTGTAGGATTCAATGGAAATCTCTTTGAGCAGAGGCGCATCTTTTAATGACGAGGAGTAAAGCGCACTGATCCGGTCGTTCAGTTCCCGGGCATCCCAGGTGGCGATGTCTTTTTTTTCAATTCCGATAGTAGGTGTTCTGTCATATATCCGGTAGCGGTTGAGCTGGTAATACAGACGGTATACCTCTGCCGTATAACTTTCGAGGATCGAGCGGGCGGGTTCCTTTGCCCGGGAAATTTCCCGTTCCAGGGAATCGATGCTCGTTTTTGTGGCATCTTCTTCAATATTACTTCTAAGGGCGGTCTGATATATGAGGGCCCGAATGAGCTCTGGTTGCGCGCCGGTTTTCTTTGCCTGCAGGTAAATACCTTGCACCTTATCCAGGGCCGAACGGGTCAATCCCTTTTTGATAAGAGAATCCGCCGTATTCCACTGCTTTTGATAATTTCCGGTGGTCTGGCATTGCACCACACCCGAAATTGCTATAAATACAAACAGCGACAAAAATCGTGTGAAAAGGAATTTTCCTGTAAGCATCGTCCTGATTTTTCTTAAAGATAAAAAACTCCACCGCGATTGCGAGGGACTACCTTCTTTGGGTAGAGATGCGGTAAAAGAAAAAATTCACATTCGGTGCAGCCATAGGGTCCTGTGAGGCAGGGGAGAGTTAACCCCTCAGGGGTTGCGCACCTTTCCTGCCTTTTTATCAGTATATTTCAAAGGGGATAAGGTAACGCAGGCAGGGGAATCCGCTTATTTCAGGTTGTGATAGACTTTTTGGACATCGTCATCCTGTTCCAGGTGATCGACCAGTTTTAACACTTCATTAGCCTGGTCTTCCGGCAAGTCCACTGTAGTGGTCGGGATCCGGGTGAGTTCTGCAGTGATGACTTCAATCCCTTTTTCTTCCAGTGCCTTACTCATGTTGCCGAATTCATTAAAGGGGGTCCGGATGATGATATTTCCTTCGGAATCCTCGCCGATCTCTTCCAGTCCAAAATCGATCAGTTCCAGTTCCAGGGCTTCGACATCGAGTCCTTCATTTTTTATTTTGAACTCCCCCATGTGGTTGAACAGGAACCCTACGCTGCCGCTGGTGCCCAGCGAACCGCTATTTTTATTGAAGTGCATTCTTACGTTGGCCACCGTACGGGTGGGGTTGTCGGTGGCGGTTTCCACCAGGACGGCTACCCCGTGGGGGGCGTAGCCTTCGTATACTTCTTCGTGGTAATCGGATTTGTCCTTGCCCATGGCCCGCTTGATGGCGGCTTCTACCCGGTCCTTGGGCATGTTGACGGCCTTTGCATTGAGCATACACCGGCGCAGGGCAGGATTATTGGCTGGTTCAGGGCCTCCCTGCTTTACGGCAATGGCGATTTCCTTGCCAATCCGGGTAAATTGCTTGGCCATCCTGTCCCAGCGGGCAAACATGGTGGATTTTCTGACTTCAAATATTCTTCCCACTTTCTTATTTTTTTCGTTCATTCAAAACCAGCCCCAAAGAGGACGGGGTCGGTGTTTCGGCACGCAAAACTAAATTCTTATCTCTAAAGTGGAAAATCAAAATCGATTTCAGGGTAATTCCGGGGCTGCATCCATCATGTTTTTGCGGTCGGAAAAAGGGCCGGGCATTTTGATCAAATCGGTAAAACCTACTGGTTTCCCCTTACTTTTGCGCCATGTCCACACTATATAGCTACCAATGCCTGCTTGATTTTTCCCGCGAAATTTTTCTGAAAATGGGTTGTAATCCAAAGGATGCGGAAACAGCCGCCCATTCCCTGCTGATTGCGGACCTGTGAGGCGTCGATAGCCACGGGGTGGCAAGACTCTCCGGCTATGTCCGGCTTTGGGAGGCAGGAAGGATCCAGTCCAGCCCCTACGTCCGGATTGTCCATGAAAGCCCGTCCACGGCAGTCGTGGATGGGGACAGGGGTTTGGGGCTGGTGGTAGGGCCCTATGCCATGGAGGTAGCCATTGAAAAGGCCCGCCAGGTGGGGACCGGATGGGTAAGCGTAAAGAACAGCAACCATTTCGGGATTGCAGGTTCCCATGCGATGAAGGCTCTCGGTCATGACATGATCGGAATAGCCATGACCAATGCCTCAGCACTGGTAGCCCCGACATTTTCGGTGGAAAGGATGCTGGGTACCAATCCCATTGCGGTAGCCATTCCTTCCGGGAATGAAGCCCCCTTTGTGGCGGATTTTGCCACTACTACGGCTGCCAATGGCAAACTGGAGATCCTGCAGCGCAAAAACGAAGATGCCCCGCTCGGATGGGTGCAGGATAAAGAAGGAAACCCCTCCACGAATGCCAGTGAAGTGAGGCAGGGTGGGGCTTTGCTTCCGCTGGGAGGAGACCGGGAGCATGGCAGCCATAAGGGATATGCCCTTGGGTCGATTGTAGATATTTTTTCAGGGATATTGAGCGGGGCCAGTTACGGGCCCTGGGTACCTCCCTTTCCGGCCTATGTGCCCATTCCGGAAAATATGCCGGGTGAGGGAATCGGTCATTTCTTCGGTGCCATGAGAATTGATGCCTTCAGGCCTGCAGCAGAATTTAAAGACCATATGGATCACTGGATCAGAAGGTTCAAAGAAGCCAGGCCTGCAAAGGGTCACGAGCGGGTTTTGGTGCCGGGAGAACCGGAAACGGAATTTGAAAAAGAAAGAATGGAGCAAGGGATACCCCTGCTGGGTCCGGTGGAAGAAGACCTTCTTGCCCTGGGAAATAAATGGGGGCTTACACTCAGGAAATCCTGAATGCATCCTTTGATCTAGCCCACTACTCCATACATTTATTCGGGACCTCAGCACCTTGCCGTAATAGTATTTTATTGGGTTAAGGCAGGACGCGCAAACTCCTAGGCAGGCGCTCCAAAGCCCATTGTATCCTCTAGGAATAACTCCCGAAAATCCCTTTGAAATTGTACATTTGCACCCGAAAAAAAAGAAATAAAGGTTATGAAAATAATGAAGTTTGGAGGTACGAGTGTCGGCAAGCCCGAAAGGATGAGGGAAATTACCCGGTTGATCACCGAAGACAAGGAACCTAAAATTGTGGTGCTTAGTGCATTAAGCGGCACTACCAATACCCTGAGTGCCATCAGCACCAGCCTTTCCAGGGGTAACCGGTCAGAGGCTAAAGCCCAGATTGATGCCCTGGAAGCCCATTACCAGAAATTCATCCGGGAATTGCTTCCTGAAGAGACTTTTTTCAAGAAGGCGGAGGCCATTATTGCCGAGCATTTCGAATTCCTGAATATCATCCTGAAAATTTCTTTCAGTGAAGCCCTGAACAAGGACATCCTGGCCCAGGGAGAACTGCTCAGCACCAAAATTTTCTGCGTACACCTCGAACAAAAAGGCATCGCCC
>JAJXYG010000134.1 GCA_021780705.1 Bacteroidota bacterium | reverse complement strand
ACGTTTCCATCGGACTGATCCACACCCTGATCCGGTATCTGGACCAGGGAATCACTTGTGTGGGCACCACTTCGGTTCGCACCCTGGAAAGCCTCTACTGGATGGGCCGAAGGATCCTGAACCATCCTGACCTGGAACCTTCTGATCTGGAGATCAGTCAATGGGAGCCCTACGAACCAGAATCTGCAGGAGAGAAGATTACTGCACGTGAGGCACTCACCGCCCTGGGAAATTACCTGGAATCCAGGAACCTGATACATTTGTTCACCCGGACCCAAATCATGATTGCCCCGGGGTATCAATTCAGGATTGTAAATGCCCTCGTCACCAATTTTCATCAGCCCAAATCCACCCTGCTGCTGCTGGTGGCCGCACTGACCGGTGGACAGTGGCGCAGGATGTATGACTACGCCCTGAACCATGATTTCAGGTTCCTGAGTTATGGAGATGGGTGTTTGATATTTAATGGCCAAAATGCGGGGTAGTACCGCAAATGGCTATTCGACGATGGTGACCGGGGTACCGACGGGGATATAGCTATACAGATCCTTGGCTTCGGAATATTTTATGGATATGCATCCGTCCGTCCAGTTCTGGTAGTAATCCACGGTCCATTCTTCCTGGGGCCGGGTGGCATGGATGGCTATCCCGCCCCCGATTTTGGCATTGCCCGGAATCAGCCCTTCGGCTTTACGTTCCCTGAATTTGGCATAGCTCGCCGCATTGGGGTAATCCAGGAGCAGTTCATAGCCCCAGTTCGGGTTGATCTTTTTTTCAATCACTTTAAATTTACCTTCCGGGGTACGCTTGTCACCTTCCATGTATTTGTCCCGCATGTCACTGCTGCCGAATACGCAAGGATAGGTAGCATACCAACCCTGGTTGTCAAATACCTTCAGTTCGTATGAATGTTTGTACACAATGATGTAATAAGGGTTGTCTGTGTCGTTAGGGGCTACGCGGGAGGGTTTTTCTGCCCTGAGGCGGGGGATATTCACCCTTTCGGGTGATTTTTCAGTAGTAAAAGACAGAAAAAATAATGAAAAAAGGGTTACGGATAAAAAACGGGTAGGGGTCATCATTGTATAGCTATATACCTGCAATTTATCCCAAAACATATGCCATTCAAAGAGAGAGGGACTTCCTGGGGGAGGTTTTAACTTTTCTTGAACAGCAGTTTATAGGGACAGCAGGTTTTTGGGGAGTGGCAAGGATCTTAAAAATACCCATACCAAAGTAAAATACCCCCACTTAAAAGACCCGGCCAGCCATTTCGGAATATGTAATTTTGTACCAGCATGGATACCGGATCTATCATCTTATTTGACGGGGTGTGCAACCTTTGCAATGGGGCGGTGCAGTTTGTCATCCGCCATGACCGGAAGAACCGTTTTCTTTTCGGGGCCCTTCAGTCGGAGGCAGCTCATAAGATACTGGAACCCTTCGGTGTGGATCCGGATGGTGTAAACTCATTTATCCTTGTGGAGCAGGGCAGGTTGTATTATCGATCCACGGGAGCGCTCCGGGTGCTGAAGGGACTGGGCGGATGGCTGAAGTGGGGATACGGACTGATTATTATTCCGGCATTTATACGAGATGCAGTGTACAACTTAGTTGCGAATAAGCGTTACCGGTGGTTTGGAAAAAAGGACCAGTGTATGGTCCCCACCCCGGAATTGCAAAAGAAATTTTTACCTACTTACTAATTATGAAAACCAAAAAGACGATCGTACTGGGGGCGTCCCCAAAATCCTACCGCTATAGTTACCTTGCCGTAAATGCCCTGACCGCAAAAGGTCATGAGGTGATCGCTGTAGGCAGGAAGCCGGGAGCAATTGGCAAAACCCCCATCCTTACCGAGATCGGGGAGGTTCCGGATGTCGATACCATTACCCTTTATCTGAATGCCGAAAATCAGAAGCCTTATTATGAAAAAATTCTGGCGCTACACCCCAAACGAATCATTTTCAATCCCGGTGCTGAAAACCAGGAACTTGCGGCCCTGGCTGAAGCTAATCAGATCGAACCCGCAGAGGCATGCACGTTGGTTTTACTAAGTACCGGTATGTATTAGTCCCTATCCGGAATCGTAGATTTTCGATCTTTTTCCAGCGCTTTTAGGTTTTTTAGCCAGCTACATAATTTTTGGTATGGGAGGCCGTTAATGGAGTATCCAATTCTTGTTTGAAGAGGAGTTCCAAACTATGAAAACCATATCCAAAATTATTTTGTTATGTCCGTTGCTAACCGTTTTTTCTTTTGCTTATTCCCAGGACATAAAGTTTCAAAGACCGCCCCTTTTTAATACGTATCCCAATTCGATTCCGGCTTCGGTTCCACAACTGCAGGCCGCTTTCGCAGTAGCCCAGGGATCCGCAGTGACCCTGAATTTTGGAGATCACTTTTCTTTTTCAGGGACCGTCATTGCCAATGTGCAAAAATTTCCAAACCTCCATACGGTGCTTATCCGCTCCGTACTCTTACATAATACCTTGTTTTCCATCTCACAAAGGACCGGTCCCGACCAGGCCGTTACCTATGTGGCCCATATCATCAATCCCGGTTATGCAGACGGGTATGAACTGGCCCGGGATTCATCGGGTAATTATGCATTTAATAAAATAAAAACAAAAGACTTGATACAAGACTACTGAGTGAATCACCCTGCAGCGTAATGAAGGCTAAAAACCCTAGCAACATGAAGCACCTTCGCACCTTAATCTTACTTTTTGCCATCCTGCTTTCCCTAAAGGCAGCGGCGAGCCCGGCACTGAGCAGCCTTCCCTCCGCCAGCGCCACCATATACCTGGATTTTGACGGGTATTACGTACAAAATTCTCTTTGGAACAGCGGCAATCCGATAGATTGTGCGCCGGCAGCCCTCACGGATGCCCAGATCACTGAGATTTTTGACCGGGTCTCTGAAGACTTTCGGCCTTTTAATATCAATATTACCACAGATTCCACCGTGTTTTATGCAGCCCCCCTGAACGAGAGGGTACGAATCATCGTCACACCGACCAGCGGCTGGTATACCGGGGTCGGGGGAGTGGCCTATACCGGCTCCTTCACCTGGGGAGATGATACCCCCGGATTTGTTTTTACCAACCGGCTGGGACCTGATAATCCCAAGATGGTGGCAGAATGCTGTACCCATGAAAGCGGGCATACCCTCGGGCTCTCCCATCAGTCCACCTATGACAGCAGCTGTCATTTGCTGTCCGTCTATAACATGGGCACCGGGTCCGGTCAGACCGGCTGGGCTCCTATCATGGGAGACAGCTATTTCAAAAACTTTTCCGGCTGGTACAATGGACCCACCCCGAACGGATGTTCCAATACACAGGATGCACTGACCATCATCACCACCCAAAACGGATTCGGATACCGGGCCGATGACCATAGTGACAATCCTGCTGTAAATCCCAGTCTGGTAGCCATCAGCAACCAGGCCTTCCAGGACAGCGGGATTATTACCACCAATACCGATAAGGATGCCTTTGCCTTTACGCTGACCAGCGCCGGGCGCTTTCACCTGGATGCCGTTCCCTATTCGGTGGGGCCTTCCAATGAC
>JAJXYG010000101.1 GCA_021780705.1 Bacteroidota bacterium | reverse complement strand
ACAAGGGATCCCTGAATGATATTTATAAGTCTATTATGCATGGGTATCCGGATAAAGGGATGCCTGCCTGGTCCTCCTTTTATACGCCTAAAGAGATCAGTTACCTGGCCAGCTATGTGATCACCCTGCATGGAACCAATCCGCCCAATGCCAAGGCTCCGCAGGGAGAACTTTACGTGAGTGAACCAAGTACTGGATCAGCTGCTGATTCCACTAAAAAGCCGGAAGAAAAGACCCGAAAATGATTTAAATTACCTAAGCAAGGGGACAATAGGAACACCGATATATGACCTCGTCCACCTGCGATCTCAAAGACTATGGAAGAAAACATACATGATATTGAGGGGAGTTACCGAGACTCTATAGCCACCATCACCAAGGAAGGAACCCGAAATTATATACTGCCCAAAAAGCCTAAAGGGAGGTATTATAACCTGAGGACAATCTTTAGTATTTTTTACCTGATTATCTTTTTTACCCTTCCTTTCATAAAAGCCCATGGAGAACCCTTCTTTATGTTGAATGTGCTTGAACGCAAATTCATCATATTCGGGGTGGTATTCTGGCCTCAGGACTTCTTCATATTCGGGATTGGGATGCTTACATTCGTGGTATTCATCATCCTGTTCACGGTGGTTTTTGGAAGGATTTTTTGCGGATGGGCCTGCCCGCAGACTATATTCATGGAAATGGTCTTCCGTAAAATTGAATACTGGATTGATGGGGACGGTCCCCAGCAAAGAAGATTGAAGGATATGCCCTGGAATGGCGAAAAGATCCGCAAACGAGTCCTTAAGTTCGTGGTGTTTTTTAGCCTTTCTTTCGTGATTGCCAACTTTTTCCTGGCCTATCTGATTGGGATGGACCAGTTGCTGGGATACCTGCAACATCCGGCTGAAAATACCGGTACCCTGATTTCGCTATTAATCTTTACATCCGTATTCTTTTTTGTGTATTGGTGGTTCCGGGAGCAGGCTTGCCTGGTGGTTTGCCCTTACGGAAGGTTGCAGGGGGTGTTGCTGGATAGTGATTCCATCGTAGTAGCCTATGACCATGTCCGGGGAGAGCCCAGGGGAAAGCTCCGCAAGGGTAAGGAACACGAAGGAAATCATGGAGGAAATAATGGAGAAAATCTTGGAGGAAATGGGAATACGGCAAGTCTCCTGCAGGCTACGGGAACCCTGGTGGCGGAAAAGGCGCACGGCGATTGTATTGACTGTTTTGCCTGTGTCCGGGTGTGCCCTACCGGAATTGACATAAGAAACGGGACCCAGCTTGAGTGCGTGAATTGTACGGCCTGTATTGATGCCTGCGACCATATCATGGAAAGCGTGCACAAGCCCAAAGGTCTCATTCGCTATGCCTCCGAAAATAGCATCAAACAAGGTGTCAAACTTCGGTTTACCAACCGTATCAAAGCGTATTCTGCGGTACTGTTGCTACTTCTGTCCCTTCTGGTATTCCTGCTGGCTACCCGCACCGATCTGGATGCCCGGTTAATGCGGACCGCTGGCATGACCTATACGACCATGCCAGACGGCAGGATCAGTAATTTGTTTAACCTCAAACTCACCAATAAGACCCACCGGGAGATTCATTTTGCCCTCAAACTGGAAAACATCAAAGGGCAAATTGAACTGGTAGGTAGCGGAAGCCTGACAATTAAGAAGGAAGACTATTCCAACCAGCAGTTCTTTATTATCCTGGACAGAAACCAGCTCAAGGGTTGGAAAACCAACATAAAGGTGGGAATTTATGAAGGGAACAAACTCATCAAAACCGCTGTGGCTACCTTTATAGGCCCGGAGGTTTATAATTAAAAATATTATTCAAATGAACTGGGGATACAAAATATTATTCGTTTACCTGGCCTTTGTCGCAGGAATCATGTTCATGGTGTACAAAACCACCCTGCAAAAGGAGGACCTTGTCACGACGGATTATTATTCCAAGGAATTGAAATACCAGCAGGTCATTGATGCAGCCCGAAGGACCGATTCTCTTCCTGAGCCGGTAGAATATGGCGTTCAGGGAAATAATTTTGTGGTGCATTTCCCCAAGTACTTTAACGGGAAAAGTCTGATTGGCAAGCTGATCCTTTTTTGTCCTTCCGATGCCCATAAAGATGTCAAGCACAATTTCACCATCCTGGGGGGTACCATTACCGTTCCCATTACCCCTTCAGCTACCACTAATTATGATTTACATTTGAGCTGGAAAGTCGACGGATTAGACTATTATCTGGAACGAAAGGTGGCTATTTGATAAATTAATTGGAGCCATGCTGCAAATCTTCCTTTCTGCATTCACTTTAGGTATATTGGGCAGCTTTCACTGTGTGGGCATGTGTGGCCCTATTGCCATGGCACTTCCTTTGAAAGAACAGTCAGATTGGGGAAAATTCTCAGGTGCCCTGATCTATAACCTGGGAAGGATCACCACCTATTCGGTTTTTGGACTGGTCTTTGGGTTAATCGGAAGGAGTTTTGGGTTTTTTGGGTACCAGCAGGGGGTATCCATTATTTTGGGTGTCCTCATCCTGATTTCCATATTTCTTCCTTCGAAAATTACTACCCGATACGGACAAAATATCCTCACCAATTTTTTTACTAAAATCCGGTCTTCGATAGGAACTCTCTTTTCAAAAAGGAACCGGACCTCTCTTTATACCATTGGGCTGTTAAACGGACTGCTTCCCTGCGGCCTGGTATATATGGCAGCAGCGCTGGCTATTGCCACAGGAGCGGTAGTACGGGGCATCGTATTCATGATGGCTTTCGGTCTGGGTACCCTGCCCCTGATGTGGGGGATGGCCTTTTTTGGCAGCTTTATCAAGATGAGCCTGCGCCAAAAAATAAGAAAAGCCTATCCTTATTTTATGACGGCAATTGCTCTGCTGCTGATTTTGAGGGGACTGGGTTTAGGCATTCCATTTGTCAGTCCCCGAATAGCGATGGGCCAGCATATGGCACCGATTTCCTGTGGGAAATAAGAGGAAGTTAATGCTGGATCTTTAATATAACTCAGAAATCCATCTGCTTAGCAGGTGGATATGTCTTTAGCTGCTATGCAGATACACTAAATCAGGTGAGGAGAGTTTTTGATGCAAGGATGAATTAATTTGGGCAAATGCAAAAGGCAATAAATTATCGATTGTATCCCACTGAAAATACAAAAGGAGTTGGGCTCAGGATTCCCGGGTTTGGCAAACGGATATAGGAGGTGTAAGGTGTGGCGAAGGCGGAGATGAAAGGGGAGATGAATGGAGAGATTAAACGTGCCCGGGTAAGCAGGAGCCTACCGGGAAAATATACTGAAGATATACTGAAGAAAAATACAGGTGGGTGGGACGCAACCGAAGGGCCTGCGAGAGTCGCCCGTATTAGTCGGGGGGAGAAGCAGGAAAAGATCGTTCGAGAAGGCTACGCCTGATTCTTACGATGCCACGTTCTTTGAACGTGGTCGTCCACATTAATCACATTTGGTATTTCAAAAAAAACAGGCCGTCTTTTTAAGACAGCCTGTTATCCAATTACCCAATCCTGGAAGTATTCATAATCTAGCTCCCCCCCACAACCTGAG